>ONEQ01000153.1 GCA_900316885.1 uncultured Eubacteriales bacterium
CGGGGTATCTCGGATGTGCCGTAGGTGCCGTTTCCTTCGGAACAATCGTCGGATTTCTGTGCAATTACATCGGCATCAGCGGCGGGTCCATCATTGCCTATTTTCTTGCCAAGAAATACGGCATCAAAATCGTCCGCATGATGTTCTCCGACCATACCTATGACAAATGGAGCAGGAAAATCGAGCAAAGCAAATCGTATGACCGATTCCTGTTTGTCGCGACGCTTCTGCCGCTCTTCCCGGATGACTTTCTGTGCTATTTCTCGGGTCTTATGAAAATGGACACCAAAAAATTCATCTGGATCATCATTCTGGGTAAACCATGGTGCATCCTTGCTTATAGTATCCTGTTCGGCATGATCAAATAATCAGGAGGGAACGCTATGAAACTCAAAAAAATCGGCTACTACGATTACACCGTCATTCTAACCTATCTGGGAATGCTGCTGGCTTGCTGCGGCATTTTTCAGGTTATGGATCAGCAGTACTGGACTGCACTGTTCTGTCTGATGGCGGCTGGCGTCTGTGATATGTTCGACGGAACCGTTGCAAAGACCAAACAGCGCGATGCAGACGAAAAACGCTTCGGCATCCAGATTGACTCGCTGAGCGATCTCATCAGCTTCGGTGTCTTTCCGGCTGTGTTTGTCTACCAGATTTCCGGCAGACGAACCATCGCAGGGCTAATGGCAGCATTATACATCCTTGCAGGTCTGATCCGACTTGCTTACTTCAATGTGCTGGAGGAGCGCAGACAGCGGGAACAGCCCGAACAGAAAAGCTGTTTTCTGGGCGTTCCGATCACAACGATTGCAATTCTGCTGCCGGTTGTCTATCTGCTGTATGATTACCATGTATTTCGGAATACCGCCTTTTTCACTCTGATTCTGTTTCTGACCGGTGTGGGTTTTCTGACTCCGGTGGAAATCAAGAAGCCGGATATTTTCGGCAAGATCGCACTCATCATCGTCGGCGTGATCGAAGCGGTCTTCATGCTGCTGTTCATGGGGTGGGATGCTGTATGAAAGAATCTGCATCCCTGCGGTTCCTGTATCATACCGTTCCGGGCAGGCAGCTCCTGAAGCTGCTGGTACAGCCGGATGTTTCCAGAGCAGCCGCACATTTCATGGATTCTCCTGCATCCCGTCCGCTGATCGGCTATTATGTCCGCAAGTATCACATTGACCTGACCGGCTGCGAGAAGGCGCAGTTCGATTCCTTCAACGATTTCTTCACACGCAGGAAAAAGCTGCACATCTGTACCGACCAAACAAAGCTCATCAGCCCATGTGACGGCTTCCTGAGTGTGTATCCGATCACAGATGACCTGAAAATGCAGATCAAGCACAGCACCTATTCTGTTGGGAGTCTGCTGCAAAGCAAGGCTCTTGCACAGCGGTTCCGCGGCGGATTATGCTGCATTTTCCGGCTGGAGCCGCGGCATTATCACCGGTACATCTACGCAGTCGGCGGAACCGTTCAGAAACAGAAGCAGATCCCCGGCGTTCTGCATTGCGTGCGTCCGATCGCGTGCGCAGAATTCCCGGTCTATGTGCAGAACAGCCGGGAATACACTCTGATACAGAACGACACGCTCGGCAATGTAATCCAGATGGAGGTCGGTGCGCTGCTGGTCGGGAAGATCCACAATCACAAAACCGATCGTTCCGCTGTACGCGGTGCGGAGAAAGGGTATTTTGAATACGGCGGTTCGACAATTATCATGCTGTTTCAGAAAAATGCCGTCCGGCTTTTTCCGAAATACAGCGGATATGAGCTTCCCGTAAAGGTCGGGCAGGCGTATGGTTCAATCTTCAATTAGCCGGAATTCCGTTTCTGAAACGCTGCAATCTGCTCTGTCAGCTGCTTCGCCGTTCTCCGCGCGAGCATCCATTCGATGAGATGCACTGCCGCAAATACGATCACAATGCTGACAGAAACGCCCGCGGCTGCGGTAACAGTCTCACGGTTGATCGGATTTCCTGCGAAGATCACAGCAACCACAATGAGAATATCCATAACTAGCTGAATTGCCTTTCGGAGGATCAGCTGTCTGATCGGCAGTTCTTTTCCGGAATACATTATCATCGTCGGAATCACTGTCAGTGCGCCGTAAATCAGCGGCGAAAGAAACGCTTCATAGCCGAATTTTTCATCCGGTCGAAACATCATTCCCGTGACAAATACGGCTGCATTAATCAGCGTCACGGAGATAAAATAACTATCCGCAATTTCCCGGATCCGTTCCTTCATCATCATTCACCCCTTCAGTTTTTCTTTGATAGCAGGCACATATTTCCGGGAAATAATGACCTCTTCCCCGTTTGTCAGCCTGCAAAGAAAACGCCCGTTCAGCGCCGGACTGATCGACACGATCTTCATCAGATTGATAATGACCGCCTTGGAGATCCGCGCAAAATTCCGCGATGTCAGAATCTCCTCAAATTCATACAGCTTTTTCCGCGATTCATAGCAATCCTTTTCCAGATAAATAAACGTCCTCTCATCGACGGATTCAATGTAAAAAATATCCACGACCGGCAGCTGATACTGCCGGTCGTCTTTCATTCCGTCCACTGAGCCCTGCCGGGACTTGAGAAAGCGGACAATTTCCGCAATATTCCGGTTACTCTGGTGACAGCCGATTTCAATGTATTCCTGCACCTGTTCACCGACTGTAACAATTTTGATTTCCATAATTCCTCAATAGCTTTCCTGCACACTGAACGTTCCCTGCTCCTTCAGATAGCAATCGAAAAAGTTCAGGATCAGTTGATTCAACGTATCGGTACACTGCTCCGGATCAACATCTCCCGTGCCGAACTGATCTGCAAAAAAATGGCGAAATCAGCGGAAGATCTGTCAGATTCATATGCCCTGCACCGGCAAAATAGGTGGAATAGGCTTCCTTCGCATGGTCAAGCACCACATTATTGGCATAGACATATCCTACCTGCGCTGCCTCGATCCGGTCAAAATGATGCTCATCATTATCAATGGACAGCAGCGGCGTGGGGTACGGCTCCTCATTGATAACATACTTTCCGTCTGCGAAATCCATTTGTTCCCCGATCATGGTTCCGTCAATGTCAATGACAGCCGAAATATCCTCGCGTCTGCCCACTGTGACCGCCGTTGCACCGCCGAGAGAATGTCCCATCAGTCCGATTTTTCCCGGATTAATCATCCGAAGCACCGTATCCAGCTGCGCGGCGCCGCCATCCGTCAGCGTCCATGCTGCAAGCTCATGCGCCGATGCTGCCTGCTTGAGGGAATCCACTGCAAACTGCATATCCGCAGCGCGCAGCGAAATCCACTCACTTTCTGTCCGAAACACTTCCCCGCGCTCCGTATCCGCATATGCACCGTCTCCGATCGTCACCGCATCCTGCATGAACGATCTGTCCACAGTGATGAGCCTTCCGTCAGAATCCTTGGTAAACAGCGAATGATAGGGATGATCGAGACTGACCACCACATAGCCGTTGCTTGCCAGCTCCTGATACGCCGAGGTATTGCTCTGATACCAGCCGAATGCGCCATGGCTGAAAATGACAAGCGGCAGAGAATGATCTGCAATTCGCTCTGATTCTGCGGGATAGTAGAAATGCACCGGAATCTCCCGCGAGGAGCCGTCCGTTTCAAACTGCTCTGTTCTGGAGCTGTCTGTCAGGATCGCACTGCATACAGCAGGTGTATATGCTCCGGTAACAGGACGTCCCTTGTAATCCTTGAACAGAAACGCCGGCATCAGGGCTGATGCAAACAGCATCACGCTCAGAATCCCGCTTGTCACCATGCCGGGCTTTGTCTTGCTGCCGGTTTTCTGCCTTGCAAGGAAATATCCCGGAACGGAAACAATCAGACGTATTATCAGGAGTAAAAACAGCCCGGAATACCGGAAGGAAAGGTCAATCCCCGGCAGGAGCAGCAGCATCAGAAATGCCGCCAGTTCCAGCGCATTGACGACCAGACGCTTCTGATTCCATTCCCGTTTTTCCATCCTCCGTGCGAATGACGCCATCACAAATGCAGCCTCAGTCATCACCAGAATTAATCCCAATAGAATATGCATACCAGCACAACCTTTCATGTGTTTTACTGATAATCATTCTACAGCATTTCGCAGCGGATTTCAATAAAAAAACGGTAAGATGCAGAATCCGGGGGCAAGATGCATTCACCTGCTTTATAGTATACCATATTCCAGCGTATTTTTCAAGTCATCTAGGCAACAAGAGCAGCACCATCGCAGTGCTGCTCTTGTTGACATGGTTTTCAATTGGCGGTCAGCTTTCGTTTGAGCAGCGCCAGATCATACACATCAATCACGCCGTCGTCATTGAAATCATAGCTCCGGCGGCTGACGGAGGTCCCTTCCCCGAGCAGAAAGCGCTGCACAGAAACCACATCCGTCACGTCGTAAGCATTCGGATCGTAGAGCTCAAACGGGATGCTGTGGGCATCGGCATATTCCTGTGCCGTGGAATCCACATACCCGCAGATCGTCAGATCATAGGTGATAACCGGCTCCGGGGCGGTCACCTCATGTCCCTGCTCCGGTGCGGTCATATCCGAAACCTCGTAGCCTGTGCAGATGACATCACCGGAATCATAGAAATGACACGCCGGGTTCAGGATCGTGATGCGCCTAAGCTGCCGGCAGCCGCGAAATGAACCGTTTTCGATCTGCTTCACCGTTGCAGGAACTGTCACGTCCTTCAGTCCGCTGCCGGAAAAAACGCCTTCGGAAAGATCCGTGATCTGCGGCGGAATCGTGACGGAGGTAAGGTTCTCGCAATTGCAGAAGGCGTAGGCACCCAGCTTCTTCAGCGTATTCGGGAGATTGACCCTTCGGATGCCGCTGCCGTTAAACGCACGGTCACCGATCCATGCCAGTCCGTAGGGCAGCTTCACGGATTCCAGTGACTTTGTCAGGCTGAACGCACTGCCGCGGATCCCCGCCAGCGTGGACGGAAACTGCACAGAGGTAAGCTTGCTGCACTCCAGAAATGCACAGTCTCCGATCTCCGTTACTCCCTCCTCCACAATGACCTCACGGACATGGCTCTGGCGGAATACGTTCTTGCCCATCTTTTTCAGCTTTCCCGGCAAGGTGACCGTCTGGAAATTCGCGCCGAAAAAGGCGCTGTCACCGATGCTTTCAACATTCTTCGGAATGTTCACCTCTACCAGTGCGCCCTGGAATGCCTGCTCCTGGATGAACCGGATGCTGTCCGGGAGAACAAGTCCGCCGACATTGGCAAGACCTGTGAAAGCCTTTCTGCCGACCGTTGTCACCGGAAGCCCCTCCACCTCAGCAGATACCTCAATGACCTTTTTCAGATCCCGCGGGCGCTTGGTTCCAAACGTATAGCCTGCCACCTCGGCATGATCCTCATAGACCTTATAGGTGAAGCCGCCGTTTTCCTTGTCACCGACAAAGAATGTCTCATAGGTATCTTCATCGGAAAAATGGAGATTCACACCGCTGCGGTAGATGTTCTTATTTCTGGTGATATTGGTGATCTTCTCGAACTCCGGCTCCAGACCGTTGTAGTACACATCCGTCAGCGCCGGTGTCCTGCCGAGAAAGCCGGCAGTCCCGTTCGTATAGCTGTAGCCGGTGTAGTTCAGCGTTTTCGGGAGACAGACTGTTTTCAGGGACGGGCAATGATTCGCGACAGTTCCGTCCAGCGAGGCAACCCCCTCCGGGAACGTCAGCGATTCCAGGGCGTCCATATTCAGGAACGTATCGTTGACCGAGACAACAGTCGGGGAAATCTCGACCTGCTTCAGATAGGGATTCCACAG
>ONEQ01000027.1 GCA_900316885.1 uncultured Eubacteriales bacterium
CCAGCGCTGTTTTCAGAATCTTCAGCGAATCTGCGGAATCCACCTTGTGATTGCCGTCTGCATCGGCAGCATCCGTCTGCGATGGATTCAGCTCAGAAACACCGAGAATATACTTATTCAAGGCAATGACGTCCAGAATATCAACCTCCAGATCTGCATTCACATCACCCTTTTGCAGACTGCCCGCTGCACGGAACGGAATCTCATGCGCAGCAGCAAACTGCTCCGCGGCAGAGCCCTTTTCACCGAACAGGATGCCTTTGTAAGCCGGAAATGCGCTCTCGCTGATCTCCGTCACAGCAGCAGGAATCGTCACCAGCCTGACCCAAGGATTCTCCGTCAGGAAGCCGGCAGGGTGACAGAGGTCAGCTCGCTGCATTTCTGGAAGGTGCTTTCCGTCACATGAGTGACCGGCAGTCCCTCGATGGTATCCGGGATGACCGCTTCTGTGGCAGCCGGATCGCAGCCCATGAGATAGATCGAACCCTCTGTGACGGTATAGGTGAATAAGCCGTCCGTATACGGTACATTTTCCTCATAGGCGGACGACATGAGCATGTGGATTTCCAGCCCCGTAACCGGCGGGGAAACCATTACAACGGCAGGACACAGAATTCCGCTGATGATCCGCTTGATGTGCATCCGTGATTCACTCCTTTTCGGTTGAAATGCTGTTAATTCTATTATACTATTTTTCTGATAGGCGTGTCAAGCGTTTGGATGGTTCATTTTGTCCCATTCGATGCGTTTGACAATCTGCCGCAAAAAAGCCCGGATCGGGGGATCCGGGCTTACTCTCAGGATTTCATACACCGGCTGTTGAATTCCTCCGGTGTGACAAAGGTCGGCACCATGTCATGCAGTGCCTGAATCGCGACAGCCTCGTCATTCTCGGCGGCGGCATCCCGCAGACGCCGGAGATCACCGATGAACTGCTCCTGGTCGATGTCGATCTGCCTGCCGATGAAAATCAGCTTGTTCTTCGTTTTCTGAAGTCCCTCCTCGTTCATCAGGAGCTCCTCCTTGATTTTCTCACCCGGACGCAGACCCGTGAATTCGATCTTGACATCCTTATACGGCACCTTGCCGTACATGCGGATCAGATTCTCCGCCAGCGTCACGATGCGCACCGGCTGTCCCATATCCAGCACGAAGATCTCACCGCCCTGCGCAATGGCTGCCGCTTCCATCACGAGACTCACCGCCTCCGGGATCGTCATGAAGTAGCGGATGATGTCCGGGTGTGTAACCGTGACGGGCTTGCCGCTCTCGATCTGCCGCTTGAATTTCGGGATAACCGAGCCGTTCGAGCCCAGCACATTGCCGAAGCGCGTGGTCACGAAATCCGTCCGGCAGTCCGGCTGCTGTGCCAGATACTGCACGATCATCTCACAGCAGCGCTTGGATGCACCCATGACATTCGTGGGATTGACCGCCTTATCCGTGGAGATCATCACGAACTTCTCGACCTCATAGAACTGCGCCAGCGATGCGGTGTTGAACGTGCCGATCACATTGTTCTTGATCGCCTCCATCGGGCTGTCCTCCATCAGCGGCACATGCTTGTGCGCGGCTGCGTGGAACACAATATCCGGACGGAACTGCGCAAACAGCCCGTTCATGCGGTAGTAATCCCGCACGGATGCGATGCGCACCTCCAGATTCAGCGTATTGCCGTAGGTCTCAATGAGCTCCTGCTGGATGTCGTAGGCGTAGTTCTCGCTGATGTCCACGATCACAATCTGCTGCGGATTGTACTTCGCGATCTGGCGTACCAGCTCCGATCCGATCGACCCGCCGCCGCCGGTGACCATGCAGACCTTGTGGCGGATGAATTCGCGGATATCCTTGTTGTCGAACGTGATCGGATCACGTCCCAGCAGATCCTCGACATTGATCGACCTCGCCTGTGCGAGCAGGCTGGAGCGGCCGTCATCGAGGAGCATATTCCCGAGGAACGGGATCACCTTGACGGGAAGATTCGTCTGGGAGCAGATGTTCAGAATCCGCTTGCGGTCATTCTCCTGACAGCTCGGGATGCAGAACAGAATCTGTTCGATTTGCAGCTCCCCGGCAAATTTGGCGATGGTATCAGTAGCGCCGAGGATCTGGATCCCCTCGATCTGTCTGCCGAGCTTTGCCGGGTCGTCGTCGATGATGCACACCGGATCGAACCGTGCCGCTGCTTCCTCCTGATGGGGCGAATTCTTCGCATTGCGGATTTCGCGCATGACTGCCTCGCACGCCTGTCCGCCGCCGATAATCATGGTGCGCTTGCAGTCGGCGTCCCGTCTGCCGACCTCCGTCAGATCCACAAACGTCTGCTTGAAGATGTACCGGAACAGCACAATGCCGATCACGCTCATGCAGCCCTGCAGGAGCATATACCGCACGGACACATCGCCGTTCATCAGCTTGATGATGAGCGAGCTTGCCGAGCAGCCGATGATGACGCCGTACACGCAGGAGAGATAGTCCCTGGAATTGAAATATCTCCACATTTTATGGTACGCGCCGCACAGAGACAGACTCCCGATACAGGTCAGGATGGTCAGTATCGTCGTGGCAAGCTGGTAGCGGTAGGCGATACGGATCCACTGGTAGGACAGGATCGTATTGGCAATCAATCCTGACAGCAGGATCAAACCGGAATCCGCTAACGCAAGCGCAAACTTGCGGACACGGAATATCTGTAACAGCTTTTTCAAAGTATCTATTTCACTTCCGATCTACACATTTCAGATAAAACCATTGTATCACAGAATACAGCTTCTGTCAAGAAACAGAGGCTGATGATTGCTCATCAGCCTGTTTGGATTGTCAGCGGTTATAGATCAGCACAAACCAATCCACCTTGGTATTGCCGACGGACATCTTGGCGGCGCCTACCCAGCTGTCGCCCTCCAGCCCGCGGGAATCGGATTCGGCGCTTTCGAGGATGTGATACAGTCCCGTCGCCGGATCGTAGCCGACTGCCGCCATGAAATGCCCCGGCACATGGATGACCGCCACATTGCCGGTCATCAGGTGGTTTTGCAGCCGCGTGTCCTCGATGGTGCCCCAGCACTGCGGTCCCAGGGTGAACCCCAACTCGGCGCCGTAGCGCTTCTCGATGTTGTTGTAGAGCTTGTCACGGGTTGTGCCGCCATAGCCGGGTGCATACGCACCGACGGACATTGCCCATTCTGCGACCTGAATCGCATCGGGGCGGTTCCCGTTGAGCGCATAGATCGCGTTGCAGAAGGAGAAGATGCCGCATGCGGATGCCTTCATCGTCGAGCCTTTGCGCTCGTTGAACTGGATCGTCTCCCAGTACGGGTCATTCTGGTCATACAGTCTGCCGTCGATCTTCTCCACCGGCACGGACTTGCCCTTTTCATCGAACTGGTAGATTTCCCCGTCGATCTCCTGTCTGCCGGGGAGAACGTAACCCGTCACCGGATCCGTGTAATACTGATCCTCGCCGACCTTGTGCCAGCCGAACACCTGCTTGCCGTCCGAGCCGAACCGGAATGTGCCGCCCGCAACCGTCTGCGCCCCCGTCAGGGCGACGCCGGATTCCGGGTCAAAGTAGTAATTGACCCCGTCAAAATTCTGGAGTCCCGTCAGGCGCTTGCCGTAGGCGTCGAACGCGAACAGCACGCCGGAGATTCTGGTCAGCCCTGTCCCGGCGGAGCCGTCGGCGTTGAAATAGTAGAGCTCACCGCTGATCTTGAAGAAGCCGCCCCGGCACAGATGCCGTGAAACCGGATCCAGATAGTAATTCTTCCCGCCGCGCACGAACCAGCCGAACTGCACAGCGCCCGTTTCCTTGTCGCACAGGATCCGGTCACCCTCATATTCCTGCTCACCGAGCAGAAGTCCGTCCTTGGTGCCGATATACCACGCATCGCCGACGGAAAACAGCCCGTATTGCACAAGTCCTGTATCCTCCGCGCAGTAGAAGCGCTTGCCGTCATACTCCTGCCAGCCGGTGAGCACCCTGCCGTCCGCATCCGTCAGACAGATGCCGTCTGCGGTTTCCAGAAAGCCTGCCTTTGTCATGAACGTGGCGGGATCGATGCAGTAGTTTACTCCGTCCACGGTGAATTTCTCGGTGCAGAGTAAGCCGGTGTACGGATCGGCATAGCATTTCCCGTCCGCGGTCGTCTGCCAGCCGTAGAGGATCACGCCGTCTGCATCCGTGAGGAGCGTTCCGTCGCCGTTTTTGTGCAGACCCTTGCTGATCTCGCCGGAATCCGGGTCGGCAAAGCACGTATTCTCGCCGTCGAAGAACGTGCCGGTGTACAGCCCGCCCTCCGGTGTGAAGCAGAACGGGATCTTCTTCACCGTCTGATGCCCGGTCAGCTTGCCCTCATCCGGGGAAATGTAGTAGCTCTGTCCGAAGTAATCGACCCACCCGGTGACTGCCTCGCCGGTTGCGGGATCGTAGTAGCGGCGGACGCCGCCCACCGTCTGCCAGTCGGTTTTCTGCGCACCGCTGTAGCCGAACAGATAGGGCACGCCGTCAATGACGACCTCCCCGCGGGCATAATCGCCGGTGGCAAGCCGATAATAGCGCTTCCCGTCCCTCTGCTCCCAGCCCTCCTTGATGGCGGCGATTGTTGTGGTGGTCGTGGTTTCGGTGGTTTCTGCGGCGGTTGTGACCGTCGTGACAGTCGTTTCGGATGCGGTTGGCTCAGTCTCCGCCGCATGTGCCGGCAGGACGCCGCATGCAAGCATTGCCGCCAGAACCGCGGCGGTTCGGATCAGTCCGTGTTTCATAGTAATTCCCTTTCATTCCCCCATATTCTATTTTCCAGGGTATACCAACAGTATACCATAATCCGGCGAAAATGTCAATCTTTTTTGCCATCACGACACAGACTGCACAAAAAGCCTCCCCCGGAAAAGGGGAGGCTTGGAATCAGTCCACAGATTTGAGAGACTCTGCCATGTTGATCTTCTCAAGCTTGAAGCTCATCACGAAGTTCACGAACGCATTGAATCCGAAGGTCAGGAGCACCGACCAAACGAAGCTCATCGGGAGGATCTGCGTCTTGAACGACACCAGATCCACGATGATCTGCGAGATCACGAACCGATGGAAGATCACGCCGACCACAAGTCCCACCGCGATGCCGATTGCCGTGAGGATGAAGTTCTCGCGCAGCACATAGGCAGCCGTCTCGTTCTTGAAGAAGCCGAGCACCTTGATCGTCGCAATCTCGCGGATACGCTCGGTGATGTTGATGTTCGTCAGGTTGTAGAGCACGATGAACGCGAGTCCCGCAGAGCTGGAGATCGTCAGCAGAACGATGTAGTTCAGGGACTCCATCATCTTCGCCATGCGCTCCATGAGCTCCTGATAGAGCATGACCATCGTCACATCATCCGATTTGGAAAGCTCCGCCTGTGCCTGGTAGATGTCCGCATCCTCGGGGAAATTCAGATACGCCGCATTGAACTCCTGCGTCTCACCGAGCTGGCTGGCAAGTGTTTCGGGACGGAGAATCACATAATTGTACACATGATTCTCGAAGATGCCGGAAACGGTGACATGCACCTCCCGCATATCCTCGCTGCGCAGGGTGATCTCGTCGCCGACCTGCACGCCGAAGCGGTCCTGAATTGAGTTGCTCACATATGCCTCATTCACCGCCGGGAGCGTCAGCGGATCGCCGTTCATGGTTTTCAGGTGCATGAAGTGGTCAAAATCCGCGCCCTCCATGGGCACGAGGATGTTCAGCGATTTGGTCTGCTCCCTGGTCACCAGATCGAGCGTTGTCTCACGCAGGAGCAGATATTCGTCGGATACCGCATCCATCGTGTCACGCAGCTCCTCAGTCAGCTTGCCGCCGAGCTCATTCCGGAAGCCCATCTCCGCATCCGCGACGAGGATCTCCTGGTACTGCACCTGTGCGAAATCCGCGACCGTGTCGCGCAGTCCGAAGCCTGTCAGCAGCAGCGCCGTACAGCCGCCGATGCCGACAATCATCATGAAGAAACGCCCCTTATAGCGGAAAATATTCCGGATCGATACCTTGTGCAGGAACGGCAGGCGGTTCCAGATAAAGGGCACATATTCGAGCAGCACGCGCTTGCCCGCCTTGGGCGCCTTGGGGCGCATGAGCCCCGCCGCCGAGGTCTGGAGCTCGATGCGGCAGGAAAGCCACGTCGTGCCGACCGAGACGATCACCGAAGCCGCCAGCGCGATGAGCGCCATCTGCCAGTTGAACAGGTAGTCGAGGTGAATCGGGATGTACATCATCTGGTACGACATCCAGATCACCTGCGGGAAGATCACCGTGCCGACCGCAAAGCCCAGCACACAGCCGATCACCGAGGCGCTGCCCGCGTAGAACGCGAACTTGCCCATGATGCTGCCCTCGGAATAGCCGAGCGCCTTGAGCGTGCCGATGCCCGTGCGCTGCTCCTCGACCATGCGGGTCATGGTCGTCATGCAGACGAGCGCCGCGACGAGAATGAAGAACACCGGCAGCACCTTTGCCACCTGATCGACGATCTCCGAGTCGCTCTTGAAGCACGAGTATCCGATATTCGTCATGCGGTCGAGGACGTAGATGTCCGGCTTTTCGAGATCCGCGAGGGTCTGCTCCGCGTCCGCGAGCTCCTGCTCCGCGTCCGCGATCTTCTCGTCAAATTCCTTCCTGCCGTCGTTGTACTCCTTCAGACCATCCTCGTATTCCTTCTTGCCGTCGTTATATTCCTGGAGTCCTTCCTCGTAGTCCTTCAGACCGTCCTCGTATTTCTGCCTGCCTTCCTCGTATTCCTTGAGTCCGTCCGCATATTTCTGCTTGCCGTCCTCAAGCTCCCTGACAGCCTTTTCGTATTCCTTCTTGCCCTTTTCGTAATCGACCTTTCCCTTTTCGTAGTCCTTCAGACCCTGGTCGTACTGGTGCTTGCCGCTTTCATACTTGTACTTGGCATCGAGATACTGCTGCAAGCCCTCCTGATAGGCGAACATGCCCTGCTGGTACTGCTTATCCGCATTCGCAAGGGCGCTGCTGCCGGACTCGACCTCCGCCGACCGGGCGTCAAGCTCCTCCCTGGCAGATGCGATCTGCTGGAGTCCTGCACTGATCTGCGCACGTCCTGCCTGAATCGCCGCAAGGCTTGCCTGCAATTCCGCAACCTTTTCCGGCGGGAGCATCTCCGCATTGCCGAGCGCCGCCTGAATACCTGCCTCCTGCTGGGCAAGTGCCTGATCCTGCGCGTTCAGCGCGGATTCGTTGGCGCTCACCTCACGGCGTGCCGCAGCGATCTGCTTTTTGCCGTCCTCCAGGAGCCTTTTGCCCTCCTGAATCTGATCGGCAGCCGATTGGAGCTGCGCGGCGGAATCATCGAGCTTTGCCTTGGCATTGCTGAGCTGCACTGCACCGTCCGCGATCTGCGGGGCGTTCTCGTCCAGCTCCTTCTGCGCATCTGCGAGCTGTTTTTCAGCCTTGTCGAGCTGCTTCTTGGCATCCGCAAGCTCTTTTTCGGCATCCGCGATCTTCTGCGCATTGTCCTCAAGCTCCTGCTTGCCGTCGTCGAGCTCGGTTTTCGCATCGTCGAGCTCCTTCCTGCCGTCCGCAAGCTCCTGCTCGGCATCCGCAAGCTCCTTCCTGCCGTCGTCAAGCTCCTTTTTGGCATCGCGGAGCTCCTTGAGACCGTCGGCGCGTTTTTCCGCGAGTTCCTTCCTTCCGTCCGCGATCTCCTCCTGCGCATCCGCGACCACACGCTCATACCGCGCATCCGCGAGCTTCTGGGTGAGATTCTCCCACGGGGTCTGCCTTTGCTCCATCGCATCGTCATAGGCGGCGGTGTAGATGGCGGGATCATCCTTGAAGCGCACGAAGATCTCGGAGTAGATCTCCCGGTCATAGCCCTCCGGGTCGAGGTAGAGATAGCCCGAAACCGTGCCGTTACCGAGTGAGGTCGAGCCGCGCTCGAAGTTGAGGTAATAGCTCGAATGTGCCGCGCCTACGATGGTATAGGTCTCGTATTTCAGCGCCTCGCGGGTATCCTCCTCGTTGGCGTCGGAGATGATGAGCTTGTCCCCGATGCGCAGATCTAGTCCCATCCCGGCATCCATGACGACCTCATTGGGATGGTGCGGCATCCGCCCCTCGGTCAGTTCGAGGAGATTGACCAGCTTGGTGATGGAATGTGTTTTAAAGACGAATTCGTCGCCCTTTTTGCTCGTGCAGAGCACGTCGAGCGTCTGGGAGCCCTCTGCGGCGAATACCTCCTCCTGTTCTGCGATCTCCTGCACGTCCTCCCTGTCCCAGCCGATCGTGGACACGAGCCGGTAGTCATAGAGCCTGTTCTCGTTCCAGAACTTGTTCACCGCGCTGCGCATGGCGGGCATGGTGCTCCGCACGCCGGCGAAGAATCCGACGCTGAGTGCGATGATCGAGAGAATGGCGAAAAACCGCCCGAGTGAGCTCCGGACCTCACGCAGCGCACTGCGCCGCAGCATATTCCGTTTCATAGGCTCACCACTCGATGTCCGCCACATCGACGATGTGGTCGTTCATGCGCACGCTCTCGACGGTGCCGCTCTTCACGGTGATGATGCGGTCTGCCATTGCAGCGAGCGCGGAATTATGTGTGATGACGACAACCGTCACACCGTGCTTCCGGCAGGTATCCTGCAAGAGCGCGAGGACGGATTTGCCGGTGTTGTAGTCGAGCGCACCGGTCGGCTCGTCGCAGAGGAGGAGCTTGGGGTTCTTGGCGAGGGCGCGTGCAATCGCGACGCGCTGCTGTTCGCCGCCGGAGAGCTGTGCGGGGAAATTCCGCATCCGGTCCCCGAGTCCGACCTGCTGCAGCACGGTCTCCGCATCGAGGGGATCGCGGCAGATCTGTGCGGCGAGCTCCACGTTCTCCTTGGCGGTGAGATTGCCGACGAGGTTGTAGAACTGGAACACGAAGCCCACATCATAGCGCCGGTAGGCGGTGAGCTGCTTTTTGTTGTAGGAGGAGATTTCGGTTCCGTCAAGCCACACGCTGCCGCTGGTAAGCGTATCCATGCCGCCGAGAATGTTGAGGATGGTGGTCTTGCCCGCGCCGGACGCGCCGACAATCACGCAGAATTCACCCTTCTCGATCTCAAAGCTGACATCGCGCAGCGCTGCAATCTCCATTTCGCCCATCTTGTATATCTTGCGGACGTTCTGAAATTCGATAAAAATACTCATGTCAATGCCCTTTCTGGGTGGTATGATAGCGATACACATATTATTATAGCACACCGCGCCGGAAAAAGCAAGCAGGAACGCCTTGACAATCCCCCCTTCCGTGTGGTAGAATAGGAACAACCGAAGTATCCGGTATCTCAATTCAGAAAGGACGATGTAAGATGAGACCTCTTTTCCGCAATACCCTCACTGCTATGACCGCCCTCTGCCTGCTCGGCACGATGCCCGCCGGCATGACCGCCTTCGCCGCCATTCCCACCGATACGATCCAGGGCAGCTTCACCCAGTCCACGGTGAAGGACTACCCCAATGCCTACGGAACAGAGGTTTACACCTACAGTGATGCCTATTTCCGCGGCAAATCCGATGACTACCAGCCGCGTCTGGCGACCGCATCGGCGTATCTTGCCATGGCGTCTGCATCCAGCTCCCGCGTGGATGAAACCCACGGACCCGACCGCGATATCCGCGCCTTTCTGGAGGATATTGGCTTTACGAACATCGAGACAAATGCGGATTACGCCGTGACCCCGACCACGGAAACGGCTGCCGCTGCCGTCGCCTCCAAACAGATCCGGGATGCTGACGGGAAACCCTGCACGCTCCTTGCCATCGCCCCCCGCAGCAGCGGATACGGCGCAGAATGGGCTTCCAATTTCGTGCTCGGCACCGAGGGCGATGCCGCGGGCTTTGCCGCCGGCAAGGATAAGGTGCTTGCGCTCTTGGGTGAATATGTACAGAAATACAAGCTTTCCGGTAACCTCAAGGTCTGGATTGCCGGCTACAGCCGCGGCGGCGCCATCGCGAATCTGACCGCTGCCGCCCTGATCGACGATCCCGCCGCTGTATTCGGCACCGGCGTGAATCTCCCGCCGGATCAGATCTTCACGTATACCTTCGAGGCACCTCTTGCCGGCGATCCTGCCAAGTCCACACGCGACCCGAAATACAGCCGGATTTTCAACATTATCGCCCGGAACGACCTTGTGCCGCGTGTTGCCCCCGGCGGCTACGGCTTTGACCGCTACGGCACCGATCACATCGTCGAGGAACATTCCGACACAACCGCGATGCGCGACCAGCTTGTGGAAATCAACTGGCGCCTGAACTACACCTACGCCAATCTCGGCACCGCGCCGGAGGATTTCCACAAGCGGATGCTCGGCATGGCGCTCGACGGCAGCGCCGGAACCTACCCGGAAATCGCGGATGATGCCGATCATCTGCCCGCAACGCAGGACGAATTCCTGCAAATGCTGGTCGATTCTCTGGTGGATGCGGCTCCCAGCCGTGCCATCTACACAAAGGAGGTCGAGCCCTATCTTCCGGAGCTTGTCGGCATATTCGTCCCGGCTCTGCTTTCGGGAGAGGACGAAAGGGCTGCAATCAGCGCAAACGCGAAGCAGAGCCGCTGGAGCACGCCGCTGCTGGTATACCTCTACATGGACTATGAGCTCTCCCGCATCCCGGTTATCCTGGAGGATTCCACAGCGAATGCGGAAAAGGTGGAAAACTTCTTCAACAAGACCAACCGCCTTGCCATGCTCCTGCGCGTCATGACCGGCGAGCTGTCCGAGGACGAGACAAAGCAGATGCAGGCATTTGTCAGCAACCTCAAGCCAGAGGAGCAGGCATGGCTCACGGATGTGCTGGGTGATCTCTCGCCAGCGGCAATCGCAGCCGGCAAGCAGAAAACCGGCATCGATACATGGAACCTCTCGGAGGAAACTGCCGCCGAGGCAGCAAAGCTCTACACGATGTACGGTACGTTCATGACTGCCGATCACACCGAGGGCGACAAGGTGATCTACCGCAGCTACACCCCGGAGCACTATGAGGAGGAGCGTGCCTTTGTCAAGGAGCGCCTTGCCGTATGCTACAAGAATTTCATGCAGGACTTCCTGACCGCATCCGGTGCGTCGGCAGAGACGATTGCGCGTCAGACCTGCGATCCGGCGTGTGCATCCATGCCCGCCGTCGCAGAGGCACTTCTCCTCAGCAGTCCTGGCAGAACGGATGCCTACACGCAGGACATCGAGGACGGTGAATCCTGCGACAAGCTCGCTACAATCCTAGGCAATGCGAACAATTTCCTGTATGCACATGCCATGGACGGCGTGCTTGCTTGGGTGAGAGCCGAGGATCCCGACTACCAGAACTACACCAAGCCGAAGAAATCGGAGCGCATCGGCTGCCGCAGAGTGTGCATCGGGACGGATGCGGCACTGCACGGGACGGTTTACGATGCCGCCGGCACCGTTGCTGCGGAGTTTTCCGGCGATACGCTGACCCGGTCTGAGAGCGATTGGATCCGGTTCCAGGACGGCAGACTCCGTCTCCCGGCGGATCAGGCGTATACCGTTACGCTGACGGCGGACGAGGCAGCGGATTTCTCCCTCACGGTCGAGGAATACAGCGCCCTTGACGGAGCTGCAGTCTGCAAGGCAGGCACAGATGCGGCGCAGGATTGGAGCAAGCTGCGGCTCCTGCCCGGCGGCGAATACACGCTGACGCTCACCGCAGCCGGAGCATCCGGTGCGGACTGGGTGCAGAACAGCACGGCAGTCTATACGCTGGAGCAGACAAAGGTTCCCGCAACCACCGAGCCTGTGACCGAGGCAACTGACCAGCCCGCAACAACCGCTCCGCTACCCTTCACAAACGAGCGCCTGTGTGAGATGGCGGTCAGGGATTATCAGACGAAAACCGGTGCAGCGGATGTACTGGCAGCCGCTGAGACCGGCACAGACGGCAAGGTCACGATCCGTCTGACCGATGCACAGGGGCAGTCATTGGCGGTTTACACCGTGGATCCCCTGACCGGCAAGGGACTGGATCAGGCAGGGAATGTAGTGGATCTGCCGCAGACCGGAACAACTTCCCGGATTCCGGCGCTTGCGGCGGCGATGGGTCTTGCCCTGACCGCAGCAGGCGCATGGCTGATGCACCGCTCCGGACTGCGCAGACGGAAGGACTAAGCCCCAAAGACGGCTATGGAAGCCGCGGGGGTGCCCGCTCCGCAATGGGGGTGCCCGCTCCGCAATGGGGGTGCCCGCTTCGCAATGGGGGTGCCCGCTCCGCAATGGGGGTGCCCGCTTCGCAATGAGGGTGCCCGCTCCGCAATGGGGGGGTGCCCGCTTCGCAATGGGGGTGCCCGCTCCGCAATGGGGGTGCAGGGGGCGCAGCCCCCTGCATCTCTCCCCCTCCCCTCTGGGGAGGGGGTCGGGGGGTGGGGTTCCCCTATTTTTTCAAAATGTTAATAATTCACAGTTTTTTCATTGATTTTTGCGTATAATTATGATATAATAATGGTACATGCTAATCTGACGGGAGGGGGATCCGAATGAGCAGCCAAATATCCGGTAAAAGGCACATGTCCGTATCTCTGCGTCTCCCCCTGCTCTTTATCGCGAGCTTTGTGATAATCATCGTGCTGGCGGTCGTGCTGGTCTACTTCCGATTTGAACGGCGTTTGACCGAGGATTACGCCAAAATGGGCAAAAGCGTGACGATGCTGATGTCCAGGGAGATTGACCCGGATCGGGTGGTGAATTATCTCAACGAAAACTTTGAGAGTGAGGAATATCTCGCAATCCGGGGAAAATTCGAGTTCCTGAAAGAGAATTATCCCGACGTCCTGTACATGTATGTGTATCATTTCATTCCGGAGGGCGGCGTTGTCATCTTTGATCTCGACAGCGAGATAGGCGTGGATGCCGATCCGCCGGGGACGATCTACGACCTGGATCCGGCGCTGATCCCGTACCGCGATGCGCTGTGCAGGGGCGAACAGATCCCGGTTCTGACCGGCGATACAGATGACGGCTATATGCTGACCTATATGCGCCCGCTGTTCGACAGCGAGGGGAATTACAGCTGCCATGTCTGCGTGGATTTCTCCATGGAGAAGCTGCACCGGCAGGATATTGCGTTTGTGATGAATGTGCTGCTGTTGATGGTCGTCACGATCATCCTGATCGCAGTGATTGACATCACCATCATGCGGATGTCGGTCACCGGACCGCTCAACCGCATGAAGCACGCAACAGATCAGTTCGCCTATGAAAATGAGGAGGATCACCAGCACAACATCGAGATCATGGAAGCGCTGGAGATCCGCACGGGCGACGAGATCGAGGATCTCTACCATCTGTTCGTGACGTTCATGAAGAACAATCTGACGTATATGCAGCACCTAAGCAAGGCGGAGAATGACATCCGCGACAAGGAAGCGAAGATCGGTGAAATCTCAAAGGAAGCGTACCGCGACGAGCTGACCGGCGTCGGCAGCAAGGCGGCGTACACACGCAAGATCGATGAGGTCAACGCGAAAATTGCAGAGGGTCTGAACGATTTCTCGGTGGTTATGGTCGATATGAACGATCTCAAGCGGATCAATGACGAAAACGGTCATGAGGCGGGCGACAGCTATATCAGGGGCTGCTGCCACCTGATCTGCGAGACATTCAAACATTCGCCGGTATTCCGCATCGGCGGAGATGAATTCATCGCGATTCTCACAGGGCAGGATTATGAGATCCGGTATCAGCTTGTCGGGACGCTGCGCGGAATCTTCGAGGAGTACTGCGAGCGTGAGGAGCTTGACCCATGGGATCGCTATTCAGCATCCGTGGGCATGGCAGATCACATCTGCGGAGAGAACACGTTTGAGCTGGTATTCAAGCGTGCCGACCTGGAAATGTACCGCGAAAAGAAGAAATTCAAGGAAAAACACGGCAGCTACAGATAGACACAGGCTTTACAGACAAAACAGGCTGATGAGCAATCATCAGCCTGTTTTCGTTATTCCGGTATTTCCGGGGAAATGGGTTCGGGTTCGGGCGGTGCCGGGGGATTCTCCGCCTGGACATTCGGCGCATCATGGAGGGATGGCATTTTCTGTCGGCGCTCCCATTCATCACGGTCATGATCGTCGTCATCCTCCTGCTCCCTGCGCTCCTCCTGCTTCCTGCGTTCCTCCTGCTCCTCGCGCTCCTCCTGTTTCTTGCGCTCCTCCTGCTTCCTGCGTTCCTCCTGCTCCTCCTGTTTCTTGCGTTCCTCCTGCTTTTTGCGCTCCTCCTGCTCCTCGCGATCCCCCTGCTTCAAGGCGGGAGCCGTCGGCTGCTGCACGGCAGGTGCCGTCGGCTTGATCTGCTCGTGCTCCTCACGCTGTGCGGGAGCTGTGGGCTTGATCTGCTCACGTTCATTCTGCTTTGCAGGCTCTGTGGGCTTGATCTGCTCACGTTCATTCTGCCTTGCGGACTCCGTGGGCTTGATCTGCTCACGTTCATTCTGCCTTGCAGACTCCGTGGGCTTGATCTGCTCGCGGTCGTTCCGCTTTGCGGGCTCCGTGGGCTTGATCTGCTCACGATCCTGACGCTGTACCGGTACCGTGGGTCTTATCTGCTCACGCGGCAGCGTTTCTGCCGGTGTGACGGGCAGATTCGGCGTCACCTCCGGGTGATGCTCATTGCGTCCGAACGGTCTGACCGGATCTACCGCCAGTGTCGGCTCCTGGATGTCCTCATGCGGGAGCCCCTCCCCTGCATCGGGAACCGGCACCGCATTGCCGCGCTGCGGCTCAGTGACTGTCTCGGTGGTTTCCGGGATTGTCACCCTCGGCGCAGGCTTGAGCTGCGGCGTATCAAGCGGTGCGGCATCATACTCGCCGCGGACATCGGCAGTCAGGTCATGCGATGCAATCGCCTGCTCGACGTTGTTGCGGTAGCTGTCGGCATCCTTGTTCTTTTCCTGCTCGAAATACACATGGACGGTATCGCCCTTCTGCACATATCCGTTGGAAACGGCGCGCTCGATCAGTTCATTGGTGACCGTGAGCTGATCCTTGCCCTTGCAGTCGTAATCCACCAGAAGCCGTGTGGCATCCGGGTTCAGCGGCTCGACGGAAAGCACCTTGCCGCTGCGGCTGACCGCCATGCGGACATCCGCTGCCGCGCAGACCACAACAGACGAATACGTCACATAATTTTTGCGGTAATACAACGCCCCGGCGCCTGCCATCAGCGCAAAGCATGCCGCTGCCGCGATCACGCGCCGCACGGAACGGCTGATCTGCGGACGGGACTGCTCCTGCAATAATACGGGAGATTCCACAATCTGCCCGACCTCATAGTGGAGATTCGCCGCATGGACGACGCGCGAAGCCTCATCCATCAGGACGGCATATGCCGGATGACATTCCATAACCATATATTTCACGAGACCTCGCCTCCTTTCAGTACCTGCATGATATGACCGCGCATGATCTCGTAGCCGTTCGTGCAGACCAGCAGCACAGCGACCAGATACCGGCGGTGACGTTCCAAGGTTTTCTTTTCCACACCCGCACCCTCTGCTAATTTGGATAGAGGTACGCGCTTGGTGCGGAGGAATTCCTCCAGCACCTCCTCATGCGTCCGCGCATAATGAACCGCCTTCTGACACGCTGCCAGCGTGCGCTGCTGCTGCGGGGAATTGTCCGCCACATCCGTCAGCTTCACGCCGAATTCCTCCATCTGCGCCGTCAGATGGGCAATCTCCTGCTGGGTTGCCTCGCGCACGCCGAGCTCCTCAAGCGGCTGATCCTGATCCTGCACGGTATCCAGGAGCGTCAGCCCGTCCTCCTCGCTGCCGATCGGCGCATCGAGCGAAACGTGCCCCATATTGCGCCGTTCCTTGCGGTAGTAGTCGATGAGCCGCGACCTGATCTGCAATGCCGCGAACCGGAGAAATGCTCCTTTTAAAGGAGAATAGTTTCGGATCGCTTCATAGAACGCGAACATCGCAATGCTCAGCTCGTCGTCCTCGGGCATCGGGCTGCGCTTGAGGAATTTGGACGTTTCCGACCGGATGAACGGCATGTACTGCTCAATCATCCGGTCACATGCTTTCGGATCCTTCTTCGCTTCGCTGACTTCCGCCAGAAGTCGGTGAACATCCAGATTCATATGCCTTACCTCTTCAATATTCAGATTACGCACCATCCGTGTCAAAAACGGGGTACTTGCAGAAAAACTGCCGCATCATCCTCTGTCACTTGCCATTAGATAACAGTATAGCAGAACCCGGGGGAACTGTCAAGCGGTTTTTTTGCAGATTCCGACAAAGCAAGAAAATTTGTGCAAAGAATTTTGGGCTGTATTTCGGCGCT
>ONEQ01000309.1 GCA_900316885.1 uncultured Eubacteriales bacterium
GGATTCCGGTTCAACGCCTTTCATTCTGTCAGTCAGGAACCGGAATGCATACTCACCGAATTCCTCGGCGGGTATGAGTGCAGAGGTGATCGGACGGGGGCTGGTCTGTCCCTCAAAGGTCGAATCATAGCCGACAACAGCAATATCCTCGGGAATACGGATCCCTCGTTCAGTCAATGCCTTGCAAAGTCCGATTGCCATCTGGTCATTTGCGCACGCCACTGCATCCGGGAGTTTTTGACCGTCTGCAAGGAGCTCTTCAGCAAAAATTTCACCACTCTGGTACCAGAAGTCACCATCAAAAATCCGATCCTCCGATACAGGAAGACCCGCAGCTGCCATCGTATCCCGGTACGCTTTCAGACGCTCCTTAGAATGTTTATGCCACTTTTTACCGCTGAGAAAGGCAATATCCTTGCACCTGTGAACCTTGATGAGGTGATTGACAAGCTCGGAAACGGCGGTGTAGCAGTCGGTGCAGATGCTGGGAAACAGATCGCTTTCCTTTTCAATTACGACAATGGGCTTGTCAAAAATGCCCTTGATGGATTGTTCAAGCTGTTCTGCGGCGTGCTCTGTCTGAATGCTGTCCTTCAGGATCACCGCCCCGTCAAATTTATCCGGTGTCATCAGGGTGAAAATATTGGATTCCCCCTGTTCGCGTTCCGGCGTATCCTGATACTTCCGGTACATGGAAAAGATACAGACATCACATCCGGCTGAAAATGCGTCCTTCAGGAATCCGCTGATAAAGCGGCTCTGGTAGGATTCATCAGCCTGTCCGACAAATAATGCAATTCGTTTTCTGCTGTCCATTATGATGATCCCCTTTTTGAATGGAATAACCGTAATTGTATCATAAAACTAGGGAAGCGCTGATTCAATCGTCAGAGCTTTTCTTCCTTAATTACTGCGCTGCTTTTTTCGTGCAGTCTTGTATTCATACATACGGCGGTCGGCTTCCTTCACCATGTCCTCGAGCGTGATCTCAGCCGAGACAGGGAAGCGGGCATAACCAATGCTGCCCGTGATTTCAAACGGTCTGCCCTTCATCGCCGTATTTTTATCCGCAAGATACTGTTCAAACGCGGCGATCCGATCCTGTCCGTCCTGATCGGTCAGACTGCCGGCTGCAATCATAACATATTCATCGCCGCCGATGCGGGCTGTGATATCCCCTTTGCCGGAAACAGCGCGGATTGCTTCGGCAAGCGTCATGATCCCGATGTCGCCGCTTTCGTGCCCGAAATGATCGTTGATGTATTTGAGTCCGTCCATATCCACCACCCAGATGACAAAGGAATCACCCGGAGACAGACGTTCCCGGCAGCGCTGATACAGAAGCTCCATACCGCGCCGGTTGAGCAGACCGGTCATGGAATCGCGGACGGAATACTCAGTGAGCTTGCTGACGATCCTGACCATATGCAGTGAGTTGTTCACGTTCCGCAGCCACAGTGTTGTGACCTCGTCCGCGGATCGTTTGGCGTCCATCGCTGTCTGGAGTACGGCATATCCGATCGTGTCATCACTAAAGTGGGATGGCAAAAAATAAAAGACAACCGGCTCCTCGCGCACATCGTCGAGATAGGGAAGCATTTGTGACGTAGGGAAGCAGTATTGCTCGGAATCAAGCGAATAGCGGTCCTCCTCCTCACTTTCCGACTCTATCTGCGGAATACATCGTATCACACAGCGCATCGTATCGGGATAGCCTGTAACACAGCGGCTTGACGGTTTACTCCAGTCATTCCGCAGAACCAGATAGAACCGCCGGTAGGGTTGAAGCAAATAGGATACATCCGTGATCGTATTGAGAATCTGATCCTTGTCCTGGATGACAGACAAAGTTTCAAACATATAGCTTTCGTGAAGACCCTGCATATCATTGATCGTCAGACTCCCGTCAGGATTTCGTTTGCGTTCATTTGGGTTTAAGCCAATGTGCGAAAGCTCTCGGAGATCTAACGTATTCTGTGCGCATCCGCAGCTTGCTCCGATACGCAGACCACTGCCGGGAAAGGGCTGTATCTCCGCTTCCGGGGTAACCGGATCGATCCGCGCATGGAGCAGGTTGACTGCCTGTGCAGCCATGCCGAACACATCAGGCGTATATGTCGTGATGCTGACGGAATTAAAGAGCGATTCCTTCGAGGCATCATAGCCGGTCACACATATCTGTTCTGGAACACGTACCCCCTTGCTTACCAGACGATTGGCAAGACCGATCGCCATAAAATCATTCGCGCAGACAACGGCATCCGGC
>ONEQ01000210.1 GCA_900316885.1 uncultured Eubacteriales bacterium
CTACGAGGCACTGGAGAACCTGCACCGCATCGTCAGCAACAAAGCAAGGCTCCTGAAACACGCACTGGACGCAAGTTTCCTCGACATCGATGAAACGGATGACAGTATCGAGTTCCCTTGGTTCACGGTCGAGCATGGCGAGGACGAGGAAGCCTACAAGCAGTTTGTGACGATGCTCTGCGAATTCGCCAAGAAGCAGAAGCGTGTGAACAACAAGCCGGACACGAGCGACAACGAGAAGTACGCATTCCGCTGCTTCCTCCTTCGCATCGGCATGATCGGCGCGGAGTACAAGTCCGCCCGAAAGGTTCTGCTCCGCAGACTGACCGGCAGCGCAGCATTCCGCAGCACCAAAGCGCAGGGAGCGTGAGGAGTATGAAGTATGCGCAGAAAGCACAGCTTCTGAGAATGCGGATGCAGGGCATCGGGTACGCGGAGATTTCTCAGAAGCTGGGGCGGACGGAAGAGGAAGTCAGCCAGTTTTGCAGATGGAACGGACTGGACGGTGACGGCGATTCTTTCATGGAAAAGCATGAGAAATGCTGTCGGAGGAAAAGCCGATGCCGGTTGTGCGGCAAAAAGCTGGAACAGCCGGTCAACGGCAGACCGAGAAGATTCTGCAGCGGACGCTGCCGGACACAGTATTGCAGATTAAGCAAGGAATTCACGGAGGTGCAAGTCAATGAATTATTTACCGAGCAGAGAAGAAATCGAGCGTCTGCGGCAGAGGTATCCTGCCGGAACACAGATTCGTCTCAATCACATGGATGACCCGTTCGCTCCGGTTCCGCCCGGAACGGTCGGAGAGGTTACGATGGTGGATGACGGCGGCAATATCCATATGCGCTGGCAGAACGGCAGGAGCCTTTCGCTGATCGAGGAAGCGGATGATTTCACGGTCATCGCAAAGCCGGAAGGGAGCGCAGGAGCATGAAGTGCTACATCGTGATCGAGCTTGCCAAAGGCAGAGAGCCGAAGATCATCGGTGTATATAGGACAAGGGCGGCTGCCGATGCGGTCGCCAGCGCAGACCCGAAGTTGTGGCGGAACGTGATCGAAAAGCCGATTCTCGACCGCTGATTCCGACCACACTGGGAGCCTCCGAAAATGAGAGAACCTATTCCATTGTATCCAAGTTTACCATAAAAATGCAAATATATCAAGTCTATAAAAAGCACAAAGATGCGCCAAAAACACAGCGAAATGATCTGTACATTTAGCGGCTTGATATATCCTCCGAAAAGAGTTAACATGTGACTACCGAAAGGGGAACACCCCCGGAAAACCCACAACAAACCTTTAGGAGGAAACTACAATGAGCGCAAGAACAAACGAGCAGATCGCAAAGGCAAAGACACAGACCTTCGGAGTTGAGGTCGAGATGAACAGCATCACCCGCCGGGCAGCAGCAAAGGCAGCCGCCGAGTTCTTCGGCACCCACCGCTTCGAGGACACCCACTGCCGCAACAGCTACTCCTGCTGGAGCGCATGGGATGCACAGGGACGCGAGTGGAAGTTCCAGAAGGATGTCAGCATCGCAGGCCCCGACCTCAGCAAGTGCGAGATGGTCACACCGGTCCTGCACTACGAGGACATGGAGCTTTTGCAGGGACTGCTGAGAGCCCTCCGCAAGCGCGGCGGGAAGAGCTGCCCTTCCCGCGGATGTGGAGTCCACATTCACATTGGCGGAGACGGACACACACCGCAGACCATCCGAAACCTTGTGAACATCATGGCAAGCCACGAAGACCAGCTCACCAAGGCAATCGAGATCGAAAGCTACAGACAGAGCCATTACTGCAGAACGGTTGACCCCGCCTTTCTTGAAAGAATCAACACGCAGAAGCCGAAGACCACCGAGGAGCTTGCGAGATGCTGGTACAACGGACCGACACAGACCCATCACTACAGCTCAACACGATACAGAATGCTCAACCTGCATAGTTACTTCAACCGCTACCACACCATCGAGTTCAGATGCTTCAACTTCGATGAGGAAACAGAAGACCGCAAGGGCGGACTTCACGCAGGGCAGCTCAAGGCGATGATTCAGCTTTGCCTCGCAATGAGCCAGATGGCAAAAGAGCTGAGAAGCGCAAGCCCCAAGAAACAGCAGACCGAAAACGAAGCCTACGCTTTCCGGTGCTGGATGCTCAGACTTGGCTTCATCGGGGAAGAGTTCAAAACGGCAAGAGAATACTTCATGCGCAACTTCGAGGGCAACAGCGCATGGCGCAACGGACACTGAGGCAACAGCCTCCCGCTACCGACTTCCCGCTACGGCGGGTTTTCGGTGGTAGAAGGGTATTGCTTTTGTAAGCCCTTCACAGCCGCCACGTTTGCCCGTGTGAGGGCGGATCGGGAATCCTCCTATGGGTATCCCCCTTTCGGTAACTGCCCCACACGGCGCGTTCTGGCGCGACACGGCGCAAGGTGCATAGTACACAACAGATACCGCTGAACCGCGGCTTTGAATCTGTACATTTTCCGGCTTGCTATTTTCCGCAGAAAGAGGTAACATAGCACTACCGGGACAACCGGAATCCACCGCAAAGGAGTCCTTCACATGACAAGCGAAGAACACATCGAAAGCCTGCGCCGCCACGGAGTACGCCTTTTCAGACAGGACGGAACGACCAAGGAAATCCCCGAAGACTTCCTCGAAACGACCACCAAGATGCTCAGTGAGATCGGCGCACGGAAGATCACCTACAGCATTGCGGTTCCCGAAACCGACAAGGAGATGCTCCTTGCGATCTGGGACTGCGGATACGCTGAATCCGGAAGTGCCGAGGAGATCCTCAGCCACACGGAGCGAACCGAAGAATAACAGCCTGCCGCCTCCTACGGGAGGCTTAGGGCAGTAGAAGGGCATCGCCTTTCAATTCAAAAAACTTGGAGGTACTCAAAATGATCTATCTTGCATACGGCTCGAATATGCACATCGAGCAGATGAAACACCGCTGCCCCACCGGAAAGGTACTCGGCACAAGCATGCTCAAGGGTTACCGCTTGGTGTTCAACAGCGTGGCGACCATCGCACCTGATCCCGACCGCAGTGTGCCGGTCGTCCTCTGGGACATCAAACTCGCCGACGAGAAGAATCTCGACCGCTACGAGGGCTATCCCCGGCTTTACCGCAAGGAAACGGTGCCGGTCGAGCTGAACGGCGAAACGGTCAATGCGATGGTCTACATCATGAACAGCGACGGCATCAGACCGCCGGGACGCTTCTATTACGATGTGATCCGCGAGGGCTACGAGGCAAACGGGCTCGATACTGCTTCGCTGGAACAGGCTTTGCAGGAATCCCTGACCGCCGGTTAAAACGCGCACAGACGCGCCAAGTTCGCTCGTGAGGCGGCTTTCGGCACATCATCGGATAGGTTGTCCTGCTGAAATGCCGCCCCACACAGCGCGTTCTGGCGCGTTTTACGGCAAAGTGTATAGTACACAATAAACGGCGCAGAATCGCCGATTATGATCTGTACATTTAGCCGCTTGAAAACCTCCGCAGGGTATTGTAATATGCTACTGGGCGGCAAGGCAGAGAGCCCGCCAAACACCGAAACGGAGGACGATAACATGAGCAAGAAAAGATACTACATAGCCTACGGCAGCAACCTGAACAAGGCACAGATGCAGCAGAGATGCCCCGGCGCAAAGCCAATCGGAACGGGGCTGCTGGAGGGCTACGAGCTGCTGTTCAAGGGCAGCAAGACCGGCTGCTACCTGACCATCGAGCCGAAGGCAGACGGAGTTGTTCCGATTGTGGTGTGGGAGGTCAGCGCCGAGCATGAGCGCAGCCTTGACCGCTACGAGGGCTGCCCGGTCTGCTACTACAAAAAGCAACTGCGGCTGCCGGTGTTCCGCACCAAAAGCGGTCGAACGATCCAGACCAACGGCTTTGTGTACATCATGCATGAGAGCAGAAGACTCGGAGAGCCAAATCCACGATACTTCTGGACTTGCGTCAGAGGCTACAGAGCATTCGGATTTGATCCGGAATTCCTCTACGAAGCCTATGAGCGAAGCGCAAAGGGGGTGAGATGATGGAAAAGGAAACACGCACCTGTCCGAAGTGCGGAAGAACATACACAGCGCCGCCTGCGCTGTCCCGCGAGGACAATGAGACCCTGATCTGCCCTTTGTGCGGGGTCGCACAGAGCATTTGGTTTTTGCCGAAAGAAACGCAGGAATCGATCCTTGCCGCAGCCGAGGCTGCCGAAAACAACCGCCTCTGAGGATGCCAGCCCACTTCGGTGGGCTGTTCCTTTGCCTCCATAAAATACACACGATCTGCCAGATAAAAAAGTACATCTCTGGTGTATATATTCGTTGACT
>ONEQ01000144.1 GCA_900316885.1 uncultured Eubacteriales bacterium
CCCCAGCCGTAGATCACCAGGCGGCACAGGAGCAGAAAGAGGCTCCTGCCCTTGGCAGGGCTGCGATAATCGCACAGCAGCAGCACCGGCAGCACCGCGACTGTAAAGGTAAATGTCGCCAGATACATGAGGTCATTCCTCTTTCTGAGAGGTCATTTCGAGAAATTCCTCCCGTGTCATCATGGTATTGAGCACATCCAGCAGCGAGCCGGCAGACAGATTGGCTGGCAGCCCGAGCGCTGTCTGAAAGGCACGGCGTTTGTCGGAGCAGTCCGGCGTGCCGGAAAAACCTGCAAAGTAGAGGTCGGTCTTGGTGATGGGATCGCCCGGCGGCGCCTCGTCCGTGAGGACGCCCGCCTTGCGGAACGCCTCGCGGAGAATGTCCGCCTCCATGCCCTCCACGCCGAGCTTGCCCTCCGCGGAGGGCTTGACCTTGCGCTTTTCCTTGCCGAATACGTCGGGGATGTAGATGTTCCGGATCTCGCCCTCGGGGATGGCACCGCGCAGGAAATTGCGGATGCGGAAGCCCGCCCGGTCGGAGTCGGTCAGGATGAGGATGCCCGTGGTTTTCGCATAGTAGCGGATCAGCTCCAGCAGCTCCTGATCCTTGAAGATGCCGAAGCCGTTGGTCTGGAGGATCACCGCCTTCACCAGCGAGGCGAGCTTGATTTTGTCGTATTTGCCCTCGACAATGATGGCTTGTCTGACTTGCAGCATGCGGCACCTCCTCTCCTGCAGCGCATCAGGATTCCATCCCGCGCTTCATCAGAACAGCGTCCTCACGCGGGGAATCATAGTAATTTTTACGGACGCCGTATTCCGTGAACCCGTATTTCCGATAGAGCGCAATCGCCGGCGTATTCGATGCCCGCACCTCCAGAAAGAGATCCGCCTCCAGCCCGTCAAGTGCCGTATCCAGCAGCAGCGACGCGATCCCCTGCCGCCGGAATGCCGGAGAGACGGCGATATTCGCAATATCCGCCGTATCCATGACCTGCGTGACAAACAGATAGCCCATGAGCGCATCCGTGTCATCGAGTGCGGCATAGAGCCGCGTGCAGCGGTTGGCGATGGCGCTGCAAATGCTCTGCATACTCCACGGGTCGGAGAAGATCTCCGTTTCGAGCACTCCGACCGCGGTCAGCAGCGCGGTATCCTCCGGCGTGACGCGCTTAACCCTTGGCATCATACCACGTCTCCCCCCGGTTCACATCCGCCGTCAGCGGCACAGCCAGATCTGCCACGCCGAGCATTTCCTCATGCAGCACCTTCGCGGCGGCATCCGCATCCGCCAGCGGCACCTCGACGATCAGCTCATCGTGTACCTGTAACAGCAGCCGTGCGGACGGCACCTCCTGCGCCAGACGGTCGTGGACGCGGACCATCGCCAGCTTGATGAGATCGGCTGCCGTACCCTGCACGGGCGTATTCTTGGCGATGCGCTCGCCTGCCGCCTGCATGACCTTGTTTTTGGCATTCAGCTCCGGGACATAGCGCCGCCGTCCGAGCATCGTGCAGACGTAGCCGTTTGCCTTCGCGTTTTCCACTGTTCTGTCCAGGAATGTGGAAACGTTCGGGAACGAGCCCAGGTAATCAGCAATATATTTCTTCGCCTTGGCAAGCGAAACGTGAATATCCTTCGAGAGCGAAAACGCCCCCATGCCGTAGAGGATGCCGAAATTCACGGCTTTTGCGGCGCTTCGCATCTCGGGCGTGACGAAATTCTCCGGCAGGTCAAAGACCTTCGCGGCGGTTGCGGTGTGGATGTCCGCACCGGATTTGAATGCCTCCTGCATCGCGGCATCGCCGGACAGGTGCGCCATCAGGCGCAGCTCGATCTGGCTGTAGTCGGCATCGAGCAGAATACAGCCGTCCTTGGCGCGGAAGAATTTCCGCATCTCGCGTCCCAGCGGCGTGCGGACGGGGATATTCTGGAGGTTCGGCTCCGTCGAGGAGATGCGCCCGGTGCGCGTCTCGGTCTGCTTGTAATTGGTGTGGATGCGCCCGTCGGCGGCGATGCACTTGAGCAGACCGTCCACATAGGTGGACTGGAGCTTGGTGTACTGGCGGTATTCGAGGATCGCGCCGATGATCTCATGACTGCCGCGCAGCTCCTCCAATACCTCGGCATTTGTGGAATAGCCGGTCTTGGTCTTTTTCTTCGCGGGCAGACCCAGCTTTTCAAACAGAATCTCACCGAGCTGCTTCGGGGAGCCGATGTTGAATTCCTGTCCGGCAAGCGCGTAGATCTGCGCCTGCAATTCCGCGATGCGCCCGGTCAGCTTCTCACCGAAGGCGCGGATGCCGTCGGGATCGACCAGCACGCCGGTATGCTCCATCGAGGCAAGCACGCGGGTCAGGGGCAGCTCAATATCGCGCCAGAGGGGGAACATCCCGTCCGCTTCCAGCTTTTCCACACCTGCCTTGTACAAGGCGGAAAGCGCCTGTACATCGGCATATGCGCCGAGACTGTCATACCAGGGCGTCCCCAGCACGGCGCAGACGGCTGCGGTGCTGTAATCGGTCGCGGAGGGATTGAGCAGATACCCGCAGACTGCCGCATCAAACACGATCCCGTGCAGGGCGGCATCCCGGTCGAGGGCGTAGTGATAGTGGGACTTCGCGTCATCGGTCGCCTTGGTCACGTCCGAGGTCAGAAAGGCGAGAATCTCGCCCTCATCGGCGGTCTTGTAAACCGCATCGCCCGCACAGACGGTCAGGGTCTTGTCAAAGAGCGTATAGCAGACCGGCTGCGGGAGATTTTCCACGGCAGCGGCATCCCACGGCTGCTCTGTGAGCTTCGGACATTCGGCGGGAACGGCAGCTTCCTGCGGTTTGGCAGGTGCTGTCGCACCGAGGGGCGTGAGCCCGAAACGCTCCAAAATCTTGTACATTTCCAGCTCCGTAAGCAGAGCGCGGAGCTTGTCCTTTTCCTGCGGTTTGGGGATATAGCCCGAAAGATCGGTCGAAACCGGCGCATCCCGGACGATCGTCGCAAGCCACTTGCTGTGCTCGGCGTCGGGGCGTCCGGCGGTTAGCTTTTCCTTCATCTTCGCCGTCGCCTGCACCTCGTCGATGTGGTCGTACATGTTCTCGATGCTGCTCCACGCCTGAATGAGCCCGGTCGCGGTCTTTTCACCGATGCCCTTGATGCCGGAAATGTTATCCGAGCTGTCGCCCATGAGTGCCTTCAGGTCGATCAGGTGAATCGGCTCAAAGCCGTAGACCTCGCGGAATTTATCGGGTGTGAAGGAGATCGTCTCCTTGTTGGTCACGAGCCGCACGGTGACGTGATCTGTGATGAGCTGGAGCGAATCGCGGTCGCCGGTCATGACAAAGCACTCCGCCCCCTGCTCGTCGCATGCCTTTGCAAGCGTGCCGAGGATGTCATCCGCCTCCCACCCCTCGGCGGTCAGGCAGGTCAGCCCCATGTACCCGAGCATTTCTTTCAGGTAGGGCATCTGCATGGCAAGCTCCTCGGGCATCCCCTTGCGGTTCGCCTTGTAAGCGGCATCCGCTTTATGGCGGAAGGTCGGGCTTTTCAGGTCAAATGCCACGGCGACGGCATCTGGCTTTGTCTCGCCCAGCTCCTTGAGGTACATCTGCACAAAGCCGAACAGGGCGTTGGTGAACACGCCTTTATGATTGGCAAGCGCCCGCACGCCGTAGTAGGCGCGGTTGACGATGCTGTTGCCGTCGATCACGAGTAATCGCATAGGAAATCCTCCGTTCGTAAGTTATTGATCTCTTCTATTATAGCACAAACCGGCATCGATTTCCACCCTTTTTTGAAAATTACAAAGCGTATAGTCAATTCTACATAATACAAAATCGTTTAGAGAATCGGTCAAAGCAAGATTATCACTTTTGTGATTTGTGCCAAATTTGTGAACACACAATTGTGAGAAACCTCTTGAATCTTGACAAATTCGTGAAAATATGGTATACTAACAATGGGTATACTGAGTGATTATATAGGGAAGGGGTGAGTAACATGGCAGGTTTTTTGCAGCTTATGGCTGCACAGACGGATGCGCCTGCGATGGCAAATCCGTACAGCTACACGCCGGTCGGTGATGTATCGGTGCTGGCACTCTGCGTGCTGATGTTTCTGCTGCTGATGCAGACGTACATCCACCGCAACTGGAAGTTCAACATGCTGGTCATCATGCTGATTACAGCGCATATCGCGGCGGCATCGGATATTTTCTACCACATGCTCCTGCGCGATCCGCTGGAACACATGCAGTTCCTGTATGCGATCCGGCTCATCCGGCATACATCGCTGGCGTTCCTGCTCTACATGAATCTGTCCTACCTCTACGTCCCGTTCTGGATTCCGGCGAGCACACAGCGCCGGTATTACTGGATGTCCTTCTTCCTCATCATGGGCGCGATCGTCGCGGATGTCTGCGGCACGATCTTCGGCTACGGCTTCTGGGTGGAAGCGGACGGCACGGTGCATTACGGCTTCAATGTGTTCGTGATTTTGTTCGTCCTGTTCAATGCGACGATCTTCTATCTCATCATCCGGCACCGCGGACGTGTCATCAAGCACGTATTTGCGGGTGTCCTGAGTGCCAATCTCCTGTGCGTGCTGCTGGTGCTGATCCAACAGAAGTTTTCTCAGCATTCCTACACCAGCATCGCGTATTTCTTCCCGATCATCGGCATTATCTTCATCTTCCACTCGAATCCGTTCGACCTGAACACGGGTGCGGCGAATGACAACTATCTGTTCCATTCGCTGGAAGCGGCGCGGGAACGGAACAAGCCGCTGGTGATGATGAGCTGTCTGATCTCGAATTTCTCGCGCTCTCTGCTCGAATCGAAGGATCTGCGCTATGAGTACTACCAGTTCTTCCGGCAGCATGTGCGCCGCGGCGTCCTGTACCGGCTGGAAAACAACCGGCTGGTGCTGACCTTCCCCAAGACCTGCGACATCCGCGAGGATAAGTCCATCGAACGGATGCTGGAAAGCTTCCGGGAGAGCCACTCCAAGTTTGAGCTGGACTACCGGATCGTCATCACGGAGACCAACTCCGAGGTACACAACGGCGTGGATTACATCCGGCTGATGGAGGAAGCCGAGCGCATGATGCCGGTCAATTCCCTCCACTACATTGACCAGAAGGATCTGGAGCGCTTCTACGGGAGCAGCTACATCCTCAGCGAGCTGGAGGATATTGTCAGCAAGAAGAATCTCGACGACGATCGCGTGCTGGTATACTGCCAGCCGGTATTCAACATCAACACCGGCACCTACGATACCGCAGAAGCACTCATGCGGCTCAAGCTCCCGAAGGTCGGAATGGTGTTCCCGGATCAGTTTATCCCGATTGCGGAGCAGACCGGGCACATCCACACGCTGAGCCTGATTATCCTGAACAAGACCTGCGCGGCGATCCGCTCCATGCTGGAGCGCGGGTACAATATTCAGCGCATTTCCGTGAATTTCTCGACGCTGGATGTTCGCTACGACAGCTTTTGCAGCGATGTGCAGCAGATCATCTCGCGCAACCAGATTCCGTTCACCAAGGTGGCGATTGAGATCACCGAGAGCCGGAGCGAGGCGGACTTCAACATCATGAAGTCGAAGGTTCTGGAGCTCCAGAAGCTCGGCATCAAGTTCTATCTGGACGATTTCGGCACGGGGTATTCCAATTTCGAGCGTATCATGGAAATCCCGTTTGACATCATCAAATTCGACCGGTCGATGACCATCGAATGTGCGAAGAACGAGACATCGTTCTACATGGTGAGCACCTTCGCGAACATGTTCTCGCAGCTCCATTATGCGGTGCTGTTTGAGGGCATCGAGAACGATATGGATGAGCTCAACTGCGTGCGGATGAGTGCCAAGTACTTACAGGGCTACAAGTATTCCAAGCCCATCCCCATTGAGGAGCTTGCCAATTTCCTGGTCGCAAGGCAGGCGTCGTAAATAAACCCCTTCCCGGTTCATCCGGGAAGGGGTTTTTGTTCGGTTTAGTGGATGCACGTCCCATGATTTACTCCTTTGGTTATAGCGGGGCATTCGCCTCATTCATCTAACAACCCCCGTGAATACTCGGCAATGTAATATACACAAGTACACAGCACAAAGATCATCTGCTGGTCACTCAGCATAGTCAATCCGGCTTCAAGAATTCTGCTGCTGTCCGGTACAAATGCAGTATCGTTTGCAAGCAGTCTGCCCTTCTCAAGATTCTGCCG
>ONEQ01000074.1 GCA_900316885.1 uncultured Eubacteriales bacterium
AACTTGGCAGCGAAATCCTTGTCACTCTGGATCTTGGTCACGATTTCTCCGATTTTTGCTTTGATATCCATGGTACAAAACCTCCTAAAAATTAGAATCTATGTTAATTATAGCATATTTGAAAGAAAAAAGCAAGGGCTTTTTGTGAATTTCTCACTCCATCATCGTCAGCAGTGCGTCGTAGGCGATATGCAGAATGATGGGCGGCCAGATGCTTCTGAACCGCGTGAAGCTCCATGCAAAGAGAATACCAACTGCAAACACACTCAGAAAGCCGAAATGCAGGAATGCCTGCTCCATGAGATGCTCGTGGATCCAGCACGGAATATGAATGATGACGAACAGGATGCCGTTGATCTCCGGCATAAACTTCCGGTTTTTCTCGTTCTGCATGGCGTTCAGCAGCCAGCCGCGGAATACGATTTCCTCGGTCAAGCCGACTAAGAGAAAGCCCACAAGCCGCCATGTCGGGTGAAAATGCAGGCTGTGTACACTCAGAACGTGATTGCCGACCATGACCGCAATGAGCACCGCCAGCACAAGCAGGAATCGCCTCCAGTCAAAGCAGCCTGTGAACATCTCCTTCAGCCGCACCTGCATCTCGTCATCAAATTTCCGAATGAGCAGCACCGCAGGCACGATCCAGATCAGGATCTTGAGCACGCCCTCCTTGATGAGAAAGAGTGCCGTGCTGTCGGGCAGAAACTCCTGCTCAAATACCGGCATCAGCCCAAGCTCCACACCTGCCCATACAAGCCAGAGTATCGGAAAATAGATCAACACCGCCCATTGTTTTTTGGTAAGCTGCATGATGTCTCCTTTATAGGATGGTCTTATCCTCCGTATCCTCGGAAACGGGCTTGCGGATGATCGAGTTTTTCGGGAAATCCTGTGTACACGGGAATGAAAAATCCATCATCGCGTGATTAACTGTCTCAATCCGCTCGCCCTCGCCGTTGTAAATCTCCGGGAGCGTCATGCTGACCGGCGCCTTGCCCGGTGCAAGGATCTCGACGATATCGCCGGCAAAGAAACGGTTGCGCTGGGTCGCGTAGCAAACGCCGTTCTCACAGTGATCGACGATGCCGACCACGTCACAGGTCGCGATATAGCCGGAATTCTCATAATACTGGCACGCATTCGGATGTCCGAAGAAGAAGCCCGTGCAGTAACGGCGGTGGCTCACCTTGAACACCTCGTTGCGGATCACATCCGGGAGCTTGTAGTCATGCGGATGCTCCAGATAGTAATCCATCGCAAGCCGGTAGGCATTCGTCACGACCGAAACATAATATGCGGATTTCGCGCGTCCCTCGATCTTGAACGACGTCACACCCGCTTCCGCAAGCTTGTCGATATGGTCGATCAGGCACATATCCCGCGCATTCAGGATGTAGGTTCCCTCCTGCGTCTCCTCGATGGGCATCGGCAGGTGCGGTCGTTTCTCCTCCACAAGCGCATACTTCCAGCGGCAGGGCTGGGCGCAGGCGCCGCGGTTGGCGTCCCGGTCGGTGAAATACGCCGACAGCAGGCATCTGCCGGAAAACGATACGCACATCGCACCGTGAACAAAGACCTCGATTTCCAGATCCTCCGGGATGCGCCGGCGGATCTCCGCGATCTCATCGAGCGACAGCTCTCTTGCCAGCACGACTCGCCGTGCGCCCATTTCATAGAGCACATTCGCGGTCTGGTAGTTGACGATGCCCGTCTGCGTAGACATGTGGATGCACATCTCCGGCGCCAGCTTGCGGATCACGGACAGAACGCCCAGATCCGCGACGATCATCGCATCTACGCCGGCATTCACCGCCTCACGGATGAACTGCGGCAGGAAGGCGAATTCCTCGTTACGCGGGAGCGTATTCACGGTCAGATAGACCTTCACGCCGCGCTCGTGCGCAAGCTTCACCGCATCGCAGAGTGCCTCTGCATCAAAATTGGGGGCACCCTGCCGCATCCCGAACAAATTTCCGCCGAGATACACGGCATCCGCGCCAAAATCCAGTGCTGCCCGCAGGCGTTCCATATCTCCTGCGGGAGCCAGTACCTCCGGACGCATCACTCTGCGTCCTCCCCGCTGTTCTCACCCTCGCTGTCCTCGGGCTCGTCCTCCTCAACGTACTCACCGTTCGCACGGGCAATATTCTTGTTATGCTCCTCCAGCGTGCGTGCAAAGTAGGTCGTCTTGGTATCCACATTCGCATAGAAGTAGTAGAATCCTGTCTTTTCCGGATAGAGCACGGCATTGATCGCAGCCAGCCCCGGATTGCAGATCGCACCGGCAGGGAGTCCTGCACACTTGTAGGTGTCGTAAGCCTCGTACATCTGGTCATTCTGCAGCGTCTCATAGCGGCGGATGACATCATCCACATACTTGCTGGTCGGGTCAGACTGGAGCTTGCCGGCAAACTCCGCCGGATTCTTCATACGGTTGAGGAATACCGATGCGATCTTGGGCATCTCGTCCTCGTTCGCTGCCTCGCGCTGTACGATGGACGCCAGCGTGATGACCTCATCCAGCGACATGTTGATCTCCTTCATGCGCTTGTACATTTCAGGCGTGATCTTGCTGTCAAAGTTGACGTAGATCTTCTGGCAGACTGCATCCGGCTCCATCTCCTCATAGAACGTGTAGGTATCCGGGAACAGATAGCCCTCCATGCGGTAGAATTTCAGACCTGCGTTCTTCGGGAGATAATTCTCGAAATCATAGCCCAGGTTACCAGCATTGAAGTAATACAGGAACTTGGATGCCTCGCAGACCTTTGCCTCCTGAAGCTTGTCCGCAGCCTCCACAAGCGTGCAGCCCTCGGGGAACATGACATTGACAGCGACCTGATCCTCGGCAATGGCGTTGCCGCTCAGCTCGTTGATGATTTCCTCATACGCCATCGCGCTGCTGACCTCATGGTCACCAGCGATATAGCTGGCATCTGCTCTGGACAGACGGGAGAAGTAGATAAACGCCTTCGGAATCTTAATGACGCCTTTCTCGTGCAGCATCTCCGCGATCTCAGATGTTGTTGCACCCTCCGGGATGTTGAATACCATCAGAGTTTCCGTTCCCTCCAGACCCAGCATGTCCTTGCCGACCTGAATAATGCCGACGGAAAGCGTGATGGATACCACAAATATCAGCACCAGCATCATGATAACGCCGTAAATACGCAATGTCTGGCGATTGCGGCGTTTCTTGCGCTGCTTTGCCTTTGCCGCGGAGGAGGATCGGCTGCTCTGCGTTCTGCGGCGCGGCTGATCTCCGGTTCGGCGGACAGTCCGTTTCGGTGCGCCGTCTCCGCGGATTTCGACCTCCTCGAAATCATGCTCCCGTTTATGATTCATTTGCTCCTGATTTGCCATGGTTACCTCCAAAAGATGACTTGCGATCCGTAATGACCGCATTCACACCAATATCATGTGATTCGCAGGGAATGTCCTCCTGCAGCAAAAACGCATAGGTCAGCCCCAGGGTGCGAAGATTCGGGTGCACAGCAAGAAACCGGTCGTAATACCCGCCGCCCTTGCCGAGCCGTCTGCCGTCCGGCGTAAATGCAAATGCCGGGACAAGGCAGACTGTCTGTGCCGTGATCTCCGGTTCGTTCGTACCGGCAGGCTCCGGTATGTTGTAGGCGCCGGGATGCATCACATCCCAGCTGTCCGCGAGGATGAACCGCATTTCGCCCGGTGCTGTGCAGACCGGAAATGCGGTTTGCTTGCTCTGGTTCCAAGCAGCCTCGATGATCCGGCCCGTATACGGCTCGAACGGCAGCGATACATAGCAGAGCAGCGTATCCGCCGATTTCACCCACGGATGCTGCATCACCTGCTCCGTCAGCGACGCATCGAGCGATGCCTTTTCTGCCGGAGCAAGTTCGTTCAGCTTTGACCGGATCTCTCGGCGGAGCGCTATTTTTGCATTGTGCAGATCCATCAGCAGCAGATCGATGCCGAGATTTTGGCGGATCTATCTGCACCGCAGAGTGCTTCGATCAGCTTCAGTGCGAATGGAACAGCAACGCCTGCGCCCTTTGCGGTGATGATGAAATCATCCTGCACAACAGAGCTGCTGGAGATCTTCGCGCCGGTGAGCTGCGTCTCAAAGCCCGGATACGCGATCGCTTCTCTGCCATCAAGCAGTCCCTTATGTCCGAGAATGGACGGTGCTGCGCAGATCGCGCCGATGAAGATCTTTCTATCATTGCAGAAATCGACGGCGGTCTGGACGATTTCGGATTTCTCCAGATTCAGCGTGCCCGGCATGCCGCCCGGGAGCACGATCATCTCAAGCTCTCCGCCCAGAACGATCTCACTTGCGGTCAGGTCACACTCGACCTTGATTCCGTGCGCACCGGTGACCGTTTTGCCGGTCACGCCGACAATCTGCACTTCCTTCTCTGCACGGCGGAGCAGATCGATGGGAGTCAGTGCCTCCACTTCCTCAAAGCCGTTTGCTAAAAATACATAGATCATGGTAATTCTCTCCTTTATGGCATCGTGAATGTCACGCATAATTTCTTTAGCATTGTGATCGGGTGATAGGACTGCTTAGCCTTGCGCAGACCCTCCAGTCCGAGATCCTCCTCGCGGTTGATGAACGCAAAGCCTTGTTCCCGGATGTGCGCGGAAAACTGCTGGTTGATCGCCGCATACACGCCCGCATACGCTGTATCCGCCTTCTCGATGTGAACGCAGAATGTATCGGAATTCAGCGGCTCTCCCACCGTCATGGCGATGAGCTTTCCGTCCAGCCGGAGTGTACCGCCCTGAAGCCCGAGCTCCCTGAAATACCGGAAATAGGTGTCAATCGCAAACTGCTCGGCAATGCCGGAATGATCGCCCTCCAGCCGCGCATTATACGCATCGGCGGCAAAGATGATGCAGTCGTCGAAATCACGCTCCGTTATCGGCGCATAGACAGCGCCGTATTCCGCGAAGCGGTGCAGGAAATTGCGCTTTTGGTGGTATTTCCGACCGGAAAGCTCTGCCAGATCCTCGCTCCGATAGACATAATCCCAGCTGTCGCGGTTCTCCTCAACGCTGAACTGACCCGGATACTGCGTTTCCAGCCATGCAAGGCGCTCCTCGGAGACATTCCAGATCACGAGGGGCTGTCCGCGTTCCGCAGAAAACCGCCGCATCACGTCGATCACAGACCGGTGATCGCCCTCGCCTGCCGGATAGCAGAAGCTCGGCGTACCGTCCTCGGTCTCGAATGCCGTGCAGAGGTAGAAGCCCTCATATCGAGCGATCTGCGACCCCGACAACCGCCGCCACGCCATGTTATTGGCGAAGCTGTACTCACAGCCGCGGTAATCGGATGCCCGGAGGCAAGCCGTGATCCAGTCCTTGTCCTCGATCGAGATCGTACGGAATTCAAGCATCTGCCTGTTCCTTGAGGATACGGTATTCCTCGCGCACATCGGCTGCATGACCGCATGTCATTTTCCCCTCCGGGCAGCTCCCGCTAACGCAGGACGGTCCGGCTTTCGCGAAGATATGCGGCGCGACCGGATACACCTCGGCAAGCATCGCCTTGGCAAGTGCGCGGATCTCCCACTGGGCTCGGTTACAGCAGCGCAGACGGAAGAAATGCAGTAGCTCACGGGCGTTCATGGTGATGACCATCTTCGTCTCCGAAGCATTCGGCAGCACGAAGCGTGCATCCTCAATCGCCTTTTTCTCGGCTCTCCTGCGGGCTTCCTTTTCCTCGATGCCCTGCGAAAGGAAATCCTGGTAATGCCGATCCTCCAGCAGCTCAGACAGCTTCCGGTACGCTTCCACGCAGGTCTGCACGGTCTCCTCAAAAACCGAAAGTGTTTCCGGATCCGCAGAGATCTCCGGGGGTGTGATGTATTCAAAAGAGGTCAGCTTGACATAACGCTGGCTCTGCACGGAAAAGCTTGCCAGACGATGCCGTGTGATCTGCGCCAGCAGCGATCTCGACACACCCTCGACCGCAAATGTAAAGCTCGCGTGCTCAATCGGGCTCTCGTGCCCGATATTGCTCAGCATTTCGACGAAGCTCCCGGCTTTCTCCTCTGTCAGTCCCTCCATGAGCGTCATCGCGCCCGTATCGGAATAGCAGAGCTTTGCCGCCGCCGCAACCACCTGCTCAGGCTGCGCGGTATGGGAGATCAGTTTCACCTGCATCAGATCACGTCCTCTCAAAAATTGCATACTGTAATATTATACCACGTTTTTACCATCACGTCAATGTTTTTGCAGAAATTTCGGAAATATCCTCAATTATCGCCAAGCTGCATGATGCACATGCCCTCCTGTGTGGAAAAACCGCACTTCTGATAAAATCCCTCGGTCATTTCACCGCGCATTGTGATGAGGTAAACTCTTCGGATATGGTTGTCACGCAGCTCGCGAATCAACGCATCCAGGAGCTTTTTGCCCCACCCCTGCTTCTGCACGCGAGGCTCGACCCAGAGCTCAATGATCTGGAAGCAGTTGCCGTCGAAATAGTGCTCGCTCCTGCCAAGGATCGCGCCAAGCGGCACGCCGTCCTGCCAGAGACCCAGCCCGCAGAAGCCCGGCGTTCTCCGAATCTCCTCCAGACGGACAACCGCAGTCCTGCGATCCCATTTGTCCCACCACGGTTCCCCGTTGAAGGTACGCATGTAGGATTCAGCCAGCATCTGAATGTGTGCCGGCAGAACCGTATGCATCCCGTCCTCCAGGGAGTCGGGCATGTATTTTTCCGCAGGTGCGGGGATCTCCTCGCAGTCCACGGATGCCAGATACTCATTGAGCAGCTCCCAGAATTTCTCCAGCGCCTTGCGGTCATCCGGTTGGTGCTGCTGAATCAGCGAAGACCACCGCAGCGGATTCGGGTGCCGCGTGAAATAGTAGTCCTCTACGAACTCCTGAAAATCCTCTGGAATCACGCGCACCTCATGCAGATAATGGATCAGCGATGCCGCCTGATAGCCCTGAATAAACAGATCCAGAGCATACAGACTCTCTGTGCCCAGGTACATACCCGGTCTTTCACGCATCCGGGTCAGCAGCTCCCGTTCCTCACGGGTAATATCCTTTTCTCGGTTCATGCTGTATTCCTCAATTCTTGGTGATCTTGCGGTATTTTGCCATCAGCTTCTTCGTCCCGACCGTATCAAAGGCGACCTCCAGCAGATAGTCCCCTGCCATCGGATCAGCGCGGAGAATCGTTCCCTCTCCGAACACCGCATCTGTGATGCGTTCGCCTGCCCGGAATGTCAGTCCGTTGCCAGCAGAGGACACCGGCGCTGCTTTGCGCTGGCGCTGAATCGCTGCCATCTGAGCGCGCATCCCGGATACGCCCTTCGCCGCGCCGATTTCGGCTGGCACATCGTAGAGCGACGGGGAACGATCCTCTCTTGCAATCAGCTCCTCCGGAATCTCCTTGACAAAGCGTGACAAGGGATTCTGCTTATACGAACCAAACAGCAGACGTTCCCGCGACTGGATCAGGTACAGATGCCGCTTGGCGCGTGTGATCGCCACATAGGCAAGGCGGCGCTCCTCCTCCATGTCCTCCTGGCTGTCCATCGAGCGTGACGACGGGAAGATGCCGTCCTCCATGCCCACGGCAAACACCGTGTCAAATTCCAGTCCCTTCGCGGAATGCATCGTCATGAGCGATACACAATCTCCGTCCGATTCGCGGTCAGCATCGGTGAACAGCGCCGTTTCCTCAAGGAATCCGGCAAGACTCGGCTCGGCGCTCTCCTCGGTGTACTCCACGATATTCGACCGGAATTCCTTGACATTCTCGATGCGTGTCTCCCCCGTTTCTCCCTCAGCTTTCAGCGCTTCCAGATAGCCTGTGCGCTCAAGCAGCAGATCGAACAGCTCCTCCAGCGTCAGCTCGTCAGCCGCATCCGTCAGCTCCTGCATCATCGATGCAAACGGGATGAGCGAGGACTTGCGCTTGGCGATCGCCGGGAACGACTCACAGTCGCGGCATACCTCGATCACACTCAGCCCGAGATCCCGAGCGATCTGCATGACGTTCGCCGCTGTGGCATCACCGATACCGCGCTTTGGCACATTCACAATGCGCTCGAACCGCACCAGATCATGCGGATTCTGGATCAGGCAGAGATAGGCGGTCACATCGCGGATTTCCTTGCGGTCCTGGAACCGCAGACCGCCGTAGATGCGGTATGGAATCTTATTGCGCAGCAGCGCACGCTCAATGCTGTTGGAAAGCGCGTTCATGCGGTAAAGCACGGCAAAATCGGAATAGGGCTTGCCGTCCTTTACGCCCTGCGCAACCGTATCACAGATAAACTGCCCTTCGTCGCGCTCTGCCGGAACCTTCAGAAGCATCGGCTTTTCGCCGTCACCGGCTGCAGTCCAGAGCTTCTTTTCCTTGCGTGCCTGATTATGGGCAATCACGGCATTGGCGGCATCGAGGATATGCTGTGTGGAGCGGTAATTCTCCTCAAGCCGGATGACCTTACAACCCGGGAACTGCTCCTCAAATTGCAGGATGTTCTCAATTGTCGCACCGCGGAACCGGTAGATGCTCTGGTCATCGTCACCGACCACGCAGAGATTGCCGTATTTCTCTGCCAGCAGGCTCACAAGACGATACTGGGCGAAATTGGTGTCCTGGTACTCATCCACGAGAATATAGCGCCAGCGGTTCTGGTATTTTTCCAGAATATCGGCATTTCTCTCAAATACGCGCACAGTCAGGAAAATCAGATCGTCGAAATCCACTGCATTGGCGGCTTTCAGGCGGGACTGGTATTCCTTGTAGAGCTTGGATACCTCGCGTTTCCAGAAATCATGCCCGACCTCCTTCGCAAAATCGCCGGGATCGTGCATCTGATCCTTTGCAGCGCTGATCGCCGCAAGTACGCTTTTCGGATTGAATTTCTTTTCGGAGATGTCCAGATCCTTCATGCAGGACTTCATCACGCGCAGAGAATCGTCGCTGTCGTAGATGGTGAAATCCGAGGTATAGCCCTCGCGGTCGATACAAGCACGCAGGATGCGGACACAGGCGGAATGGAAAGTGGATGCCTGCACTTCGCGGGCATCGTCGCCCAATGTCTCGGCAAGGCGGGCTTTCAGCTCACCGGCTGCCTTATTGGTGAAGGTGATGGCAAGGATCTGCCACGGCTTGACGGGATTCGCGGCA
>ONEQ01000083.1 GCA_900316885.1 uncultured Eubacteriales bacterium
GACGGCGCGATGCAGTTCCTGAACGATCTGCTTGAGCCCGAGATCCAGAATCTCCGCTTCTGGGGTGTGGAGGGCGTTGATTATACTGTCGGACCCGACGGCATCTTCACCCAGGATGAGGAGCAGTACAAGAGATGGCGTGATGAGGACTATGCCCGGTCCCACGCTTGTCAGTATGATTATATGCCCTACTGGCAGGGCATGCTGCCGGACGGCAAGAATGCATACAATTCCTCCAATCAGGCAAATATTTACTATGCGCATCTGCCGGAGCCAGTGCAGAAATGCTTCAAGGCATACGGCGTTGAGACCTACAACCAGATGCTCAATGATCCGCCGGCAGAAAATCCCCCGTGGTATCCGATGTGGTCGTTCAGCAACAGCGTTACGGATGAAACAGACTACGGCAAGATCATGAAGCAGATTGATGCGGCAAAGCATAAGTATCTCCCGCTTCTTGTCATGAGCAGCGATTTCGACAAGACATGGGAGGAGTACACGACAGAATACGGCAAGATCGATACCCAGGTCTACTTCAACGAGCTGACAGCCGAGGTTCGCAGACGCGTAGAGGCTGCCAATCAGTAAGGAATAAACAGGCGCTCCCGGTTCGTCGGGAGCGCCTGATTTTTTTCACTTAACCAAAGCCCGCTTCATCAATGCGAGATCATAGATATCGCAGACACCGTCTGCTTCAAATTCCGCTGCATTCGGATTCTTGAGCGAACCGGCACCGAGGAGCCATTTTTGCAGTGCAATGACATCCAGCACGTCAAATGCGCCGTCATCGTTCACGTCACCGAGCTTCGGCGTGAACTGGATGCTGTCCACATTGAACAGATACCCGTCGTCGCCGCGGCAGACGAGGAACAGATCCTGCATCCCCGTGCAGCCTGCGATCTTGCAGGTGTATTCCTGGAATTCCTCCCAATCACCTGTCGGCGCAATATCGCACTTGCCGACAACCGGACCTGACGCACTGCCCAGATGGATCTCCACCGCACCGCCGTCACCGGCACTCGATGCGCGTATCATGCACTGCGATGCACCGCGGGAGAAATTCACATCCGAGAAGCCGAATACACAGCCCTCCTGGATGTAGCCCAGATCACTGAAAGCATCCTTGTTCTCGACCTTGATCGTACCGGAGAGAATGTCGCTGTTTTCCGCTTCCATACGCTTGTAGGGATTCAGTCCGGTGACTGCTTCCGCCTCGGATGCACCCCAAAGCTCAAATTCACTGAGCTTCACGCCGCCCTCGTCATTCTGCGTGGGAACTAGCAGATTCAGCCGGAAATACTGTGCATTTGTTGCCTTGATCGTGCGGCTGAGGGAAGATTTCGTGTTGCCGTAGACCTCATCCGCATCCGTCCAGGTTTCGCCGTCTGCGCTGCCTTGCAGCTTGAAATCGCGTGCATTGAAATTGCCGCCTGCAAAGCGGACCGCCCACTTCTGTACACCGGTCTTTTCACCGAGATCCACTGTCAAGTGATAGCTCTTGGCACCGGCAGGGGCTTCCCAGTTGGTATCGCGGGCGCCGTCTATCGCTGCCGTGCCTTCGCCGGCAGATGCGGCAGCCTTGCCGTTTACTGCGATATTGCCGAGACGCTGGGTCGTTTCCTTGAGCTTGAGCTTGCCGTCGAGGTGATATTCCTTGCCCTTCTCCGTCTCAAAGCTGATGCGCCTGGAGCCGTAGCGGACGTTGCAGACATTGCCGGATTTGGACAGGATCGTCACGCCCGTGAGTCTGCCACCGTCCCACTCCATCGAGGTGACCTCGAAATTGCCGCGGGCACAGAGCCCGTTCACATGTCCCGTACTCCAGACTGCGGGGAGCGCCGGAAGGAGTGAAATTTCGTCATTCTGGCTCTGGAGGAGCATTTCTGTCACACCGGAGGTGAAGCCGAAGTTGCCGTCGATCTGGAACGGCGGGTGCGCATCCCAGAGGTTCGTGTAGAGTCTGCCGGATTCGGTGCCGTTGACCGGCGAGATCAGGAGCTTGACGAGATTGTACGCATGCTCGCCGTCCTCAAGTCGTGCCCAGCAGTTGAGCTTCCATGCCTCGGACCACCCGGTGCCGGCATCGCCGCGATTGTTCAGCGCAGTCTTTGCCGCATTGGAGATCACGGGATTGGTCGAGGGGCTGTACTCATTGCCGGGGAACAGTCCGTAGATATGCGAGATATGGCGGTGTGTTTCCTTCGGATTATCCCAGTCATACGCCCATTCCATGAGCTGACCGTGCTGTCCGACTGCCGGGGGCTTGATGCGCGACAGCGTGCCTGCAACCTTGCCCTTGAATTCGGCATCCGTGCCGAGGATGTCCGCCGCTTCCACCACATCCGTGAACAGCTCACGGGTGATGGCGTTGTCCATCGTGACGCTGTAGGAACAGTACACATTATCATTCCATGCATAGCCCGGAAGCGGGAGCTCCGGCGATGCGCTGGGGCTGATAACCATGTAGGACTGCTTGTCGATCTCCTGCGGGATCATGAGCGCGTTCAGGAATGCCGCGCTGCCCTGAATGACCGGATACACGTCCTTGAGATAGCTTTCGTCCTGGTTGAATTTGTACGCATCATAGAGCATATTCGAGATCCATGCGCCGCCGGTCGGCCAGAGTCCCCACTGTCCGTCGATGGGACCTGTGCGGTTCCAGATGTCCGTATTGTGATGGAGCACCCATCCCTCATTGATGCCGTACTGCACCTGTGCGGTCTTGTGGCCGGAAACTGTGAGCGCCTTTGCCTTGTTCACGAATGGCTCGAAGCACTCCGGCAGATTCGTGGTCAGCGCCGGCCAGTAGTTCATCTCGTAGTTGATGTTCGTGGTGGACTTACTGCCCCATGCGGGCGCGGAGTACTTATTCCAGATGCCCTGCAGGTTCATCGCCTGTCCGCCGCGGGAGCCGGAAATCATGAGGTATCTGCCGTACTGGTAGAGCGTCTCGACCATCTTGGGATCGTTTGACTTGCCGAATTCCGCCACGCGCTGGTCGGTTGTCTTGGAAGCATTGGCGGTGCTGTCACCGCCGAGGTCGAGATCCACGCGGTGCATCATTTCGGAGAAATCCTCCGTATGACGCTGGAGGAGTTCCTCATAGCTCATGCCGGCAACTGCTTGCAGATCCTTCGCGGAATCGCCCTTTTCATCGCCGTTGCAGGTCTGGGCATCAACGAAATTGGTGCGGATGGAGGTCACGAGCATGACGGAATCCGCGTCCTTGACATTCAGCCGGTTCATGCCTGCACCGACCGTGCCGCCGTCCGGGATGACCTTGGTTCTTGCGCAGAAATACACTGCACCGCGGGTCCAGCAGTCGTCGTCACCGTGTCCGGTCGCAACGATGGTATCCCCGTCCACGGACACATTGCCGTTAAGCAGTCCGTCGTAGCCGATCTCGCAGGAAACGCCGCCCGCGGATTCGCAGGAAATGCGCGTCACCATGACCTGATCCGGGTAGCTGACGAAGCTTTCGCGCGTGTAGCGCTTGCCGCCGCTGGTGTAGGTCGTGGTTGCAACGCCGGTATTCATGTCGAGCATACGGGTATAATCGCCGGGACGCTCATGCCCGGTCGCAATCTTGAGCATACCGACCTTCTGATATTTCGCCTGTCCGCCGCCGATCATCTTGGAGCCGATGATGTCGTTGGCTTCCTTGTATTTGCCCTGCGACAGGAGTCCCTGCACCTCCTTGAGGTAATTCGCCGCGCCCTCGCGGTCATTCGAGCCGGGCCCCGCACTCCAGACGGTACATTCGTTCAGGTCGATCCACTCCGTCGGGCAGTTGCCGTAGACCATCGCGCCGATGCGTCCGTTGCCCAGCGGGAGTGCCTTGTAGAAGGACTCGTCATTATCAAAGGCATTGTCCGTGCTGTGGGTGCCGGCTTCCGAGGTATAGCGTAGGATCAGATCCGGGTCATTGATTTCGGCAGCGCTTGCGGTCAGCTCCGGGGCAGGAGCGGTCTCCGGCATCCCTGATACGGCAGTCATAGTCATGGCAGCCGCGCAGAACAGCGCAGCAAGCTTACGATGCATTCGCATAAACAGTCCTCCATTCAGTCAAATTATATCAAATTACTTTCAACAATAGTTTATACTATTGTACACTTTATCGATATTATAGCATGAATTCGACCTATTGTCAAGACAAATTCACATTTTCTGCAAAATTTGTTCAAACATTTGACAGACAACGTAGAAATATTACCACAGGTGCCCGTACAATTCCATGATACCGCATGTATATCCTTCAAAAATGTCAGGATACAGCAAAGCGCCCGGCAGCCTGAGCCGCCGGGCGCTTTCGGATATGCAATTACTGATGCTCGTGGAAGAAGATCGGGAGTGTGTCGTAGATATACCATCTGACGAAGCCCCACCAGTGGGTCTTGCCGGGTGCTACGAGGAAGTAGCTGTTGTTTTTGGACAGATCCGTGCCGAACTTGAACTTCGGATTCTTCATCATTTCGTCATACTGCGGCTTCATGTTCGGGTATGCGATGTCGTCAGAGCCCGTGGATGCGATGATAAAGAACTCGTCGTCCTTCAGACCGATGCGGTCGATCTCGTCTGCAACTGTCTGGGACTTGCCGTAAGCGCCGTTGCCCTCCCAGTTGTCACCGGACAGCGGCATCCAGTATGCACAGATCTCCATGCCGCCGTGAACAATGCCTGCCCATGTGGATGCGGAGCCCATCGAGAATCCGCCGTATGCACGATGGAATCTGGTCTTCTTCAGATTCTCCTCGGAAACATCGCCGCCCGCATAGGTGGAATACTTCTTCTCAATGTACGGGATCAGACTTGCACGCCATTCCTTGTAGAAGGTCTGTGCAGTACACTTGTTGAAGTTCGGTGTGACCACGATCATCGGCTCAAGCTCACCGTTGGCGATCATATTGTCAAGGATGCTGTTGAGCTTGAACTCCTCAAAGATAACCTTCTCATTCTCACCGCCGCCATGCATCAGATACAGAATATTGTACTTCTTGGATGGGTCATAATTGTAAGGCGTGTAAACGAGGCAGGTATTGTCGCCGTTGATACTGCTGTAATATTCGCGTGTCACCTTGCCTGCCTGTGCCGGAGACTGGGTGTAATCCTTGCCCTGCGGCTCATGGTAGGAGATGCTCTGCGGGTAGTTGTAATTGCTCTTGGGAGCCTCGGTCACCGGCTCGGTCGGCTTGACGATCTCCGGGAACTTGGTAATCTGCTTGTGCAGGAACTTGGACAGAGTGACGAGATCCAGCACCTCCACCTCGCCGTTGCCGTCGATATCGGCAGACTCCTCGTCATACTTGTTTGCAAAGCCCTTGAGCATACCGCGCTTTGCAAGCGCCAGATCGTAGGTATCAATCACGCCGTCGCCGTCCACGTCACCCTGGAGTGCAGACTTGCGGGCTACCTTGACGGTAGACTTGCCGGCACCCTCGATATGTAAACCGTCCTCGGCAATGCAGATATCATCCATGTAGAAGTCGGACTTGCTTTCGGGCATTTCCACATAGAGAATGAAATCGGAACCGCCTTCCGGGAGCTTGTAGCTGGCATTGGCAAGCTGTACCCATTCGCCCTTGTTGGCAGCTGCCTCGGCGATGTGGTCGTAATGCGTCTCACCGTCGGAGCCGGTGTACTGGAGGGACAGGTAGAACGAATCACCGTTGTCACCGTCCGTGTACATGACATTTGCCGAGAAGCTGTAAGACGAGCCAGCCTTGAATGTCCTGGAATTCAAGGTTGTCTGGGCGCCGTGCCAGGTTTCGGTTCTGCCGGAAACAAACATGGATTTGGAGCCGCTAAACGCTTCCTTGGAGGATACCTCTGCGGTCGCACCTCCTCTGCCGCTGAATCTGCCGGTCTCATTGTCAATGTCCGCCTTCATCCAGTATCCGTTTGGATCCGCTTTCGGAGGAGCGACAGGGGTAGTGTCGCCGGGTGCCTTCCACTCGGACTCGGGCAGGAGGTTCATCAGCGCGGTATACGCAGCCTTCGGCTGGTTGTTGCGGTCATACAGCAGTCCGTCGGAGCCTGCGGACAGCCAGGAATTTGCGTCGTTCGGACCCCAGATCTGTACCAGCGTCACTCTGCCGTCAGACTGCGGATTGTTGTTCCAGTCTACTGCCGCCTGGAAGATGGCGCTGTACTTCTTTGCCTGATCCTGTGCGGAGTACTTGCCGCTTTCAACAGAAATATCCAGCTCGGTGATCTGCACATCGCAGCCGATGGACAGATACTTCTTCATTGCGCCGACATACGCCTCAACGCCGGAGAATCCGCCGTAATCGGCATTGATATGGGACTGCATGCCGACACCGTCGAGCAGTCCGTCATTGTACAGGGACTTGCACATGTTGTAAATACAATCACGCTTGTGATCCCAGTACTCGTTGTAGTCGTTGTAGAACAGCTTGCAGCCGTCGGGCGCATACTTTCTTGCATAGGTGAACGCCTGACGCACGAAGCTGTTGTCACCGTAGATCTGCACCCACGGGGAATTACCGTTGCCCCAGCCCGGAGTTCTGGCACCGCCTGCATTTGCCGTGCGGCCGGAATCATCGGAAACGCACTCGTTGCAGACATCGTAGGCATACAGATCCAGAGTCGGATACTGCGAGGTGATGGTGTCAAAGGTATTCTTGATCGCAGACTCCATACGGGTGTTCATGGTGTTTTTGTCCACCCAGCTGGCACCTGCATTGAAGCCTTCCTTGAAGAACCACTGCGGCATCTGTCCATGCCATACCATCGTATGGCCGCGGAAGCCCAGATGGTTCTGATCGCAGAAATCCATGATCGCTGCACAGGAATTCAGGGAAATTTTGATGTTGTTGTCCGTACTTCCCTGCTGTACCATGATGGCATCCGGCTTGGTCTCATTCTCGCACTCAACTGCGGTGCAGTCCTTGAGGATGTTGCCTGTGATGCCGGAATTGCGGATGGTTCCGCCGTTGAGGATGTTGCCGACACGGAAATAGCCGCCGTAGACATCCTTCAAGCCCACCTCTGCTGCTGCTGCGGTGATCGCGGTGGTGTCCTCCCTGGTGGTGATTTCCACATTGTCCATGTAGAAATCTGCGGTGCTGTCGGTGGTCAGATTCAGCTCAAACTCGTAGGAATCTGCCGTCGCGGTGTACTTTGCGGAAAGCGTTGTCCACTCGCCCGCCTTTGCCGCCTTTACGGCGATTTCCTTGATGGTCTGCTCTTCGGTCTTTTCATCAATTGTCAGGACAGACAGACGGAACGTCTCATCCGTGTCTGCCTTGACCTTCACCGAATAGGTGTACGCCACGCCGCCGTAGAGATAGAAGCCCTTGGAGGATGCCGCACCGTCTGCGGCAGTCTGTCTGCCGGATACGCGCATGCCACGGGAACCTGCAAATCCTGCACCTTCCTGCGCTTCAAAACCAACTGTCTCATTGCTGCCGTGCCAGCCGTTGTATGTCGTCTCAAAGTCATTGTAAACTGTCTGTACCGCCTGTGCGTTCATTGCCGGGAACGCTGCGAAGGTCGATGCCGCGCACAGGATTGCTGTCAGTGTCGCTGTGATTTTTTTGCGATTCATGGTAAATTCCCCCTTGCAGATCTCCATGAGTGGTTCCAGATGTCATGACATCATGCTTCGGGACGTGCGGCATCCCAAAGCATGATCTCGACATTCTGCACAGTATTTTTTTAACCCGTTATTGTAAATTATACAGTTGGAATATACTCATTGGCAACTAACAAAATGCAGATAAGGTGGAGAAAATATTTGGCCGTACAAATCTTATGTCAAAAAAGTGGTATATTATGGCAAGAAAATTTTACAGTAATAATTTACCAATGCAAAAAGTGCCCCCGGAACCGGGAGCACTTCTGCTGTTGCTTATTTTTTCAGCGTGGAAAAATCCTTCAGAATTTCCAGCGCATATTTGAGGATGTGCAGGGAGTCCTCGGCATTGACCTGACCGTTTTGGTCCACGTCAGCCGCATTTGTCTGCACTTTTGTCAGCTCCTTCAGACCCAGCAGGTTCTTATTGAGCAGGATGCAGTCCATAATGTCCACCTCACCGTCGCCGGTCACATCACCGAGTGCATTTTCTGCAGATGCCGTGATCTCGGATGCTGCAAAGCCCATTTCCTTGGCATAGGCAGCCGCGGTCGATCCGGTCTCGCACTGGATCGTGAAATCCTTGAGCACATCGTGGATAAAGAGGTAGGAATACTGGCCGTTTGCCGTAAAGGTCGAAGTGCAGCCAAATGCCTCCTTGCCGATCACCGCATCCTTGGAAAGCAACTTCACCGTCGGGAGGGACTTGCAGTTGATGAACGCCTCCGCGCCGATTTCCTTGACACTCGCAGGGATCGTCAGCTCCGTGATCGGCGTATTGGCGAAAGCACTCTCGCCGATGGTTTTGAGTCCGTTCGGGAGCTTCACGCTTTCGAGCGTCTCGCAGCCGTAGAATGCGCTGCTGCCGATGCTCTCCACGCTGTCCGCGATTGTGACAGATGTGATTTTCTTGTTCATCTTGAACGAGCTGCCGAGAATCTTCTTGACGGTATCCGGAATTGCAACCT
>ONEQ01000029.1 GCA_900316885.1 uncultured Eubacteriales bacterium
CCTGTCCCCGAATTTCCCGATGGGTGACCTTGACCATAACAAGTCTGTGAACGCAGAGGATGCAATTTTCATCCTGAATGCGGCTGCCAAGAGCGGTACGGAAAGTTCCAAGCCCGGTCAGACCCTTCTGGATCTTTACAAGGACAATTTCGAGAGCCTTGAGCAGGCAGTTGCTTTTGCAGATATCAACGAGGACGGCATCATCAATGCAGAGGATGCCACGCTGGTTCTGATCCATGCTTCCAGAGTGGGTACCAATCCCAATGAAAACCCGATCGGTTCTGCCATCTACTGGGCAGATGCGGACGGCTACCTCCAGACAGGCTTTATCAAGGATGAGGTGACCGGCAAGACCTATTATGCCGGCGAGGACTTCAAGCTTGTGACCAGTTCCTTCGAGGCAGACGGCAAGAAGTACAATGTGGAGAGCGACGGCAGCGTCGTTCCTGTACAGGCTGGCTGGAAAACCGAGAACGGCAAGTCCTACTATTATGATAATAACGGCAACCTGCTGCCGAAGGGCTGGGCTGAGATCGAGGGCAAGAAGTACTGGATCAATGCCGACGGCAGCGCTGCTATGAGCACATGGGCAGAGACCGACAAGGGTACATCCTATTTTGACGCTGAGGGTGCCGTTCAGAAGGGCTGGATCAAGCTTGCAGACGGCAGCTACTACAGCGATGCGGACGGACTCCGTATGACCGGTCTGATTCCTGTAGATAACAAGTACTATTTCTTCTCGCCGGATAATGGCAAGATGCAGACAGGCTGGGTCAACAGTGAGGAAAAATGGCGCTACTTCAATGAAAATGGCGTTATGCAGGTAGGCTGGCTGGATCTGGACGGCGCTAAGTATTATATTCAGCCGATGCCCGATGGTACCCGCGTAAGCGGACTGAAGAAGATCGACAATTACATCTTCTATTTTGATCCGGAAAGCGGCAAGATGCAGACTGGCTTTGTCAATATGGACGGCGGTACACGCTATTTCAGTGAGCTGGGCAGACTCCAGGCAGACTGGATGGATATTGACGGAGCAAAATACTACATCGATCCCAAGACCTACTTTGTTTCCTATGGTCTGAAGAAGATTGGCGACGGCTACTACTATTTTGATCCGCAGACCGGCAAGATGGTTACCGGCTCTGTTACCATGGAGAACGGTGTCCGCTTCTTCGGCACAGACGGCAAACTGTACGCAGGCTGGATGACCGATGCGGAAGGCAATTACTTCTACTTCAAGAACGACGGATACCGTGCAGCAGGTCCGCTGGTCATTGATGAGGAGGCATTCTTCTTTGATCCTGCCACAGGTGTACTGGCACGCGGCTGCTGGAGCGATTACGACGGCAAGAAGTACTACAGCAGCGAATCCGGCAGACTGTTCCGTGCATGGCATCTGATCGACGGTCAGCAGTACTTCTTCAATACGGATTACACCATGGCAACCGGCTGGGTGAATGCAGGTGGCAATCGCTATTACTTCAACGAGAACGGCGTCATGGTTACCAATACTGCAATTGACGGCTGGTATCTGACCGAGGACGGTCATGCAGTCATCGACCGTGCATACCAGGTGCTCAACACCTACGGAAAGTCCGTTGATGCGCTTGCAAAGTATGTATACGAGAATTCCAACTATTCGAGCTATTCCCGTTCCAGATCGCCTGAGGAGCTGCCGAACATCGGCTACAGCTATTTGGCATATTACGGCTTCCTCGGCGGTACGGTAACCAGTGAATACGTAGCAGCAGAGCTGGATTATCTGCTCCGTGAGGCAGGCTACACCAGCATTATCATGTACGAGAATACCTCGACCGGCTATCATTACTGGAATCAGGTGAAGCTGGACAACGGCTGGTATAACTATGATGCCACCAAGGGCTGGTTTAAGAAGACGGACGCAGAGATCACTAAGCTGGGCGGCTATACCTCTTCTCCGCTGAACTACATTTCCAATAACCTGATTGAGTACAATTAATCGCAATTCTTTGAAAAAGTCGAAAAAAATTGCAAAAACCTCTTTACTTTTGTACTATGATGTGTTAAAATAAGGATAGAAGCCCCACAGCCGGGCTATGGGGCAAATTATCCTTACGGAAAGGAATCATCAATATGAAAAGAGGAAGATCAAAGCCTACAGCAGTGGATGAACTATATGATGCGATTCTTTGTCTGGAAACAAAAGAAGAATGCAGTGCGTTTTTTGATGATCTGTGTACGGTTCTGGAGTTGCAGACACTTTCACAACGCCTTCAGGTTGCCAAGATGCTGCGGGAACACCATGTTTACAGTGATATTGTAGCAGCTACGAGCGCCAGCACCGCGACCATCAGCCGCGTGAACCGTTCTTTGGGAAACGGATATGATATCGTATTTGACCGCTTGAAGGAGCGGAATCAGTATCATCCTGTCAAGGATGCCAATTCGGGAGAAGAATGATTCTAAAAATGGTTTGAACGCACGGAATTTAGCGATTTTCCCGCAAAATTCTCTGATTCTATTCAATTTAACCGAATTTGACAACTGAAACTGTGCAGATACGACAATCTTTCCGAAAAACCTTGACTTTTCGGGAAAAATCGTATATAATACAAGTATATTATTTCTTATATTGGAGGATGTACACTATGAAAAAAGCAGAACTGATCCAGGTCGTAGCAGAGAAGACCGGCAAGTCCAAGAAGGATGCAGCTGTATATGTTGATGCGATCTTTGAGACCATCAAGGACGCAATGGTAAAGGGCGACAAGGTAACTCTGACCGGCTTTGGCGTTTTTGAGGTTCGCGAGCGCGCAGCAAAGCAGTGCAAGAATCCCCGCACCGGTGAGATGCAGGATGTTCCGGCATGCAAGGCTCCGGCATTCAAGGCTGGCAAGAACCTGAAGGAAGCTGTTAACAAGTAAGATTGTTCAAAAGCGATCTGCAGAGGAAACCGTTTGGGTTTCCTCTTTTTTATTACCCCGGCAAAAAATAAGCACCTCTGAATACGTTCAGAGGTGCTTTTCTATTTATCAGAATAAGCCCAGATCCTGTTTGGAAATATCGAAGTATTCCTCAAGGAGTGCGATATAATAGCGGAACACGATCTTATCATTGTAGGTCATGACATCGCCTTGTTTCGGGATACCGAGCTTGTCGAGATCCTCGGGCGTGAGATCCGCGATCTTGACAGTTTTGAGGTTGTCCACCTTCAGCTTGAGCTGTTTGAAGGAACGCTCACCCATCTGATCGACATGCATTTCTGCGTCCTCAATTTTAAGAACCTCGCGATCCTCATCTGTCAGCGGATAGGTGAGTTCGTGGAACTGCTCTGCTGAGAGGAGAACCTCCTTGCCGTCGGGATAGGTAACCTTGTATGCATCGCGTCCGAGGATTGCCATCTGGCGGTCGCTGAGGTCTACCGTAATATTTTTGGAGATTTTTGCGATCTCTGCAGTGATTTCATCACGGTCAACGGTTGTCCATTCAATCTTGACATTTTCGTTCAGCGGGCGCTCCACAACAACATCACGGGAAAGCCCCTTGACCTGGAACATGACCAGATCGTAATCAAGGTTCAGGTCATTGCTCTCAACTGTAACCTTCGTACTGCCGTGCGAGCTGTCCATCGTCTGTGTGACGGTGTAGCGGTAAATGCCGGACTTCGAGGTGCCTCTCTCCACCACAGTTGCAACAGTAGAGGGAGCAAACAGGGAAGTGACCACGAAATACGCAAGCGACCCGACCAGATACAGCAGCAGTATGACCGTGCCCCATATGGTTTTTCCTGTCTCGCTCATGCCGGAGAAGAACAGGATGATGATGCCGACCACAAAAGGTGGAACCAGCACCCACCACTGTCCGAAGTAGAACAGGATCGGCAGGAGCATGCCGGGCAGGATCAGAATACTGCACAGCTTAGTCAGGAACGTTTCCCGGGTGTAAAGCATGATAATCAGCGCGATGACACTGATCAGCGACACCAGCAGGCAGCATTGCTTTGCGTCCTTGAGTACCATGTCGTAGTAGATTGAGAAATAGGCAAAATATCCGACCATGGCAACATAGACCGGACAGAGCAGCGAGACGACTCGCTTTGTCCAAGGATTTCCAAAAAATTGACTCATATTCCTTTCCTCACGTGCAGGGCGGTACACGCTGCACGTCCTTTCCGTATAAAAGAATTCACAGATATAAGTATTATACCATTATTTTCGGGAATTGGCAAGGGGTTTGCTTAAAAAATATGCAAAATCCAGAAAAATCTGGCGGTATTGGACAATTTTCAAACGGCAAACAGCCGGTCTTGAATTTCTTTTTCAAAAATTCGAAAAAACCTCTTGACAAATGTCATCGTCCGTGCTATAATAAGCACATAATTTAACAAATGAAATCCTGTGAGCAAAAGTAAGTAGTCCGCAATACAGTGTCACAGAGAGCCGGCGGCTGGTGTGAGTCCGGTACATATGCTGCGTGATGAATGGATTTGTGAGGAGCAAAGGAGAACGCCGGACGGTTAGTATCCCGCGCCGTTTTCCCCACGTTATCGGGGTAGGATATGAAAGTATCTGAAATGAGGAGCAGACGTGCGAAACGCGCGGAAGCTCGAATAAGGGTGGCACCACGAGTCGATCGTCCCTGTGTATACAGGGAAATCGGCTCTTTTTTTATTGGACATTGTAAGGAGGATCATTATGCTTTATCCCTCACTTGACACTGTGCGTGAATTATCCGCACGGTACTCCGCCGTTCCGGTGTTCTTCACGTTCCCGGCAGATCATCGGACACCGATCAGCATTTTCTCCGCACTCTCCCAGGGCGAGGAGAACGCATTCCTGCTGGAATCCGTCAACAACGGAACACAGTGGGACCGCTATTCCTTCATCGGATTCCATCCGTCTAAGGAATTCAGGGCATCCGGCGCATCGCTCCAGGTAACTGATGAAAATGGAAGCGAGACCTTTACCGAGGACGAACCCTTTTCCTATCTGCAGGCGCAGCTCAATACCCGCACCTCACCGAAATTCGAGGATCAGCCGTATTTCACCGGTGGTCTGATCGGCTATTTTGCCTATGATGCGGTACGCTATACCGAGCGCCGCCTGAAGAACATCCCGCAGGATGACATCGGTATGCCGGATCTGCACCTGTTTGATTATGACGAGCTGGTAGCATACGATCACTTGAATTCCAATGCGATCGTGGTTGTGAACATCCATGCTGACCGTGATCTGGAGGAGCAGTACAAGTACGCAGAGCGCCGCGCAGCTGAGATTGCAGCCAAGATCGACAGTGCCAAGTGCTTTGGTCAGTTCCGTGATGATGAGCCGGCTGTCCGCATCGGCTCGAACCTCACCAAGGACGAGTATATGGATATGGTATGCCGTGCCAAGAATTACATCAAGTCCGGCGATATTTTCCAGGTAGTTCTGTCCCAGCGCTTCGAGGTGGAGAATCCGCCTGACAGCTTTGAGGTATACCGCCGTCTGCGTGCGACGAACCCGTCTCCCTACCTTTATTATTTTAAGACAAAGGATTATGAGATCGCAGGCGCATCTCCCGAGTTGCTTGTCAAGGTGAATGACGGTATCGCGGCGACCCGTCCGATTGCCGGTACCAGACCCCGCGGCAAGGACAGAGCCGAGGATCTCGAACTGGAGAAATCCCTCCTTGCTGATCCTAAGGAAAAGGCAGAGCACACGATGCTCGTGGATCTGGGCAGAAACGATCTCGGCAGAGTATCTGATTACGGCACTGTCGAGGTAACTGATTTCATGCGCGTGGAGCGCTATTCCAAGGTAATGCACCTGGTATCCGATGTACAGGGCAAGCTCAGAAGCGACCTCAAGCCCATGGATGCACTCCGCTCCGTACTCCCGGCGGGCACCCTTTCCGGTGCGCCGAAGGTTCGTGCGATGGAGATCATCGATGAGCTGGAGAACCGCAAGCGCGGACTCTACGGCGGTACGGTCGGCTATTTCGGCTATAACGGCGACATGAATACCTGCATTGCCATCCGGACGATCCTGTACCGTGGCGACAAGGCATACATCCAGGCAGGCGCCGGCATTGTTGCCGACTCCGATCCGGAGAAGGAATTCGAGGAAACGACCCATAAGGCAGGCGCGATGCTGAACGCCCTGAAGGAGGCAAGAAAATGATTCTGGTCATTGACAATTATGATTCCTTCACCTATAATCTGGTGCAGGAAATCGGTGAGATGTACGGCGACATTCAGGTCAGAAGAAATGATGAAATCACGCTCGATGAGATCGCAGCGCTGCATCCGCAGGCAATCGTAGTGTCTCCCGGTCCGGGCTATCCGGAATCCGCAGGCGTTTCCGTGGACACCATCCGCAGATTCAGCGGTCAGATCCCGATCCTCGGCATCTGTTTAGGACACCAGTCCATCATCCAGGCTTTCGGCGGCAAAATCATTCCCGCACGCCAGCTAATGCACGGCAAGACCAGCCCCATCCGCTTTGAGGAGAAGCATCCGCTGTTTGCCGGTGTGCCGCATCCGTTCACGGCAGGTCGTTATCATTCCTTGATCGGTGATGAAACGACACTCCCGGATTGCCTTTATGTAACTGCACTCGATGAGAACGGTCAGATCATGGCAGTCTCCCACAAGGAGCACAAGACCTACGGTCTGCAATTCCATCCGGAATCCGTTCTCACACCTGACGGCAGACGGATCCTGCGCAATTTCCTCGTGATTGCGGGCATCCTCTCCGAGGAACTCCCCGCAGAGGAAAAGCCGGTTACTCTCCAGCCGTACTACGCAAAGCTGATGAACCGCGAGGATCTGACCATGGACGAGGCAGAAGCCTGCATGGATATCCTGATGGGCGGCAAGGCAAATCCGCTCCAGATTTCCGCCGTTCTGACTGCACTTGCGACGAAGGGTGAGACACCGGACGAAATCGCCGGCTTTGCCAAGGGCATGCGTGCCAAGGCGTCTCTCGTGCCCGATGCGAATGACACGATCGACATCGTGGGCACCGGCGGTGACAAGGCGTTCACATTCAATATCTCCACGACCTCCGCATTTGTTGCAGCAGCGGCAGGCGCAAAGGTAGCCAAACACGGTAACCGCAGCGTTTCCAGCAAGAGCGGCGCGGCGGATGTGCTTGAAGCGCTCGGTGTTAAGATCGCCACCAAGCCGGAGCAGGCAAAGGCTTGCATCGATAATGTGGGTCTGAGTTTCCTGTTTGCGCAGAGCTATCACGCAAGCATGCGGTTTGTGGGACCTGTCCGCGGACAGCTCGGTGTGCGCACCGTGTTCAATATCCTCGGCCCGCTGACCAACCCGGCAAAGGCAGATTACATCGTGCTCGGCGTGTACTGCAAGGAGCTGACCGAGATCATGGCGCTTGTACTACAGCAGGTCGGCATCAAGCGTGCGATGGTGGTATTCGGCAACGATGTAATGGATGAGATCACCGTTTCCGATGCAACGACTGTGACCGAGGTCAACGGCGACGAGATGAAGACCTACGAGATCACGCCGGAGCAGTTCGGTCTGAAGCGTTATACCAAGGACGAGATCGTGGGTGGCACCCCGACCGAGAATGCAGCGATTACACGCGGCATCCTCGACGGCTCGATCACAGGCGCCAAGCGTGATATTGTGCTGATGAATGCCGGTGCTGTGCTTTACACCTACGGCATCGCACAGAATCTCGCAGAGGGCATCGAGCTCGCAGCCGAGATGATCGACTCCGGCAAGGCGCTTGAAAAGCTGGATGAATTTGTAAAGTTCACCAACGAAATGGAGTAAGCTATGGACGACATTTTATTGAAGATCTGCAATGCCCGTGCATCGCAGATCGTCCGCGAAAAGGAGCGCACGCCGCTGAGCGAAATGCGCCGCCTTGCCGAAAGCGCCCCGCCTCGTCCCGGTTTCATCAAGGCGCTCGAAAAGCCCGGACTTTCCTGCATCTGCGAGGTCAAGAAGGCATCTCCCTCGAAGGGGCTGATCCGTCCGGACTTTCATCCGGTGGAGCTTGCAAAGGAATATGAACAGGCAGGTGCAGACTGTATTTCCTGTCTGACCGAGGAGCAGTATTTTCAGGGAAGCTCCGAATATCTGCGGAATATCGCGCAGAACGTGAACATTCCGATCATCCGCAAGGATTTTATCTTTGATGAGTATCAGATTTTTGAAGCAAAGGCAATCGGCGCAAGCGCTGTCCTGCTGATCGCGGCAGTGCTGAATGATGCGAATTTGCGGGCATTTTTCGATCTGGCACATTCGATCGGTCTTGACTGTCTGGTCGAGGTTCACACCGAAGAGGAGGTCGAGCGTGTACAGAAGCTGCATCCCCGTCTTCTTGGCGTGAACAACCGCAATTTAAAGACGTTCGAGGTCGATCTGGGACACACCGCAGAGCTTGCCTCCCTGCGTGAGCCGGGACAGCTCTTTGTGAGCGAATCCGGCATCAAAAACAATGCCGATATGCATACCGTACAGGCAAACGGCGCGGATGCCGTTCTGATCGGTGAGACACTCATGCGCTCTGATAACATCACCGCAACGCTCCATGCACTGCGGGAGGGCACACGATGAGCACCGCGCTCAAGATCTGCGGTATCCGCAGACCGGCAGATGTGCGGTATCTGAATGAATTTCCGCCGGATTATGCCGGATTTATCTGCTCACAGCCGTTCTGGCGGTATGTGGCGCCGGGGGAATTTAAGTCCCTTGTGCAGGAGCTGCGCGGGGAGATCGAACGGGTTGGCGTCTTTGTGAACCCAACACTGGACGAGGTCGGTTCTTATGCGCCGTTTCTCAATGTTGTACAGCTACACGGCGAGGAAAGCACAGATTTTATTGCGAACATACGTGCAAAATTTCCGCATTTGCAGATCTGGAAGGCTGCTCGTGTACAGACAGCTGAGGATATTGCCAGTGCTGATGCACTCGACGTGGACAAGCTCGTTCTTGACAGCTTTTCGTCTGCATCACATGGCGGTACTGGTGAAGTAGCACCGTGGGACATCATCGTGAAGCACCGCCCGGAAAAGCCGTTCCTGCTGGCTGGAGGCATCTCCGTAGAGAACGTCCTGCAGGCGATCGCAGAGGTTCATCCGTGGGGCGTGGATGCATCGAGCAGTCTGGAAACGGATAAATGCAAGGACCGGGCAAAGATCAGAGCAATGGCGGAAGCCGTAAAAGGAGGGAAGCCGCATGGCATTTGATCTATGCGCCTATGATGAGAATGTCCGCAAGGTGATCCCGTATTATGACGAGATTCACGCGCAGACGATTGATCTTCTGTCGGAATTTGCAAACGGCAATGAGATAGCTCTCCTCGATACCGGCTGCGGCAGTGGAACGTTTGCACGAAAGGCGGCAGATTCCCTGCTACTCTCGGAGCTTGTTCTCTGTGATCCGCTGGAAGGCATGCTGGATGCCGCAAAGCAAAAACTTGCCGGAAAAACAGCCGAATTTCACCAGACCGGCTCGGAATCTCTGAAATTCACAGAGCGATTTGATGCTGTGACTGCGATCCAGTGCCATCACTATTTTGATCAACAAACGCGGGAATCCGCCGTGAAGAACTGTTTCTATGCATTGAAACCCGGCGGCATCCTGATCGTATTTGAAAACACCGCAGCCAACAGCGAAGCCGGAAAAGCACTTCTGCTCGGCAGGCTGGAACGCTTCGGACTGACACACGGCAGAACACCGGAGGAGGTCAAGCATCACTCCGCACGGTATGGCACGGAATATTTCCCGCTGACTATTGAGGAGCACTTGCAGCTCCTGCGAAACACTGGATTCTGCACGGCAGAGGTGTTCTGGCACTCCTATCATCAGACTGGATTTTACGCACTGAAAGACCATTGAAAGGAAGAAATATATGGAAAAAATCGGAAGATTTGGCGATTTCGGCGGACAGTATGTCCCGGAGACTGTCATGAATGCTGTCACGGAATTACAGGCAGCCTACGACAAGTACAAGAATGACCCTGAGTTTCTCGCAGAGCTGCGTGATCTCTATCATAACTACGCATTCCGTCCTTCTCTGCTGTACTATGCAGAGAAGATGACCAAGGATCTGGGCGGTCCGAAGATTTACATCAAGCGTGAGGACCTGAACCATACCGGCTCCCATAAGATCAACAATGCGCTCGGTCAGGTGCTGCTTGCCAAGAAAATGGGCAAAAAGCGCGTCATTGCCGAGACGGGTGCCGGTCAGCACGGTGTCGCAACCGCAACTATCTGCGCATACTTCAACATGGAGTGCGAGGTGTACATGGGACGCGAGGACATGGAGCGTCAGGCACTCAATGTGTACCGCATGAACCTCCTCGGCGCTAAGGTGACCGGTGTTGATTCCGGTACAGCAACCCTCAAGGATGCTATCAACGAGGCAATGCGCGACTGGGCGACCAACATTGAGACGACCTTCTACTGCATCGGCTCCGTCATGGGTCCGCACCCGTATCCGACCATGGTACGCGATTTCCAGAAGATCATCGGTGAGGAAGCAAAGCAGCAGATCCTTGCCGCAGAGGGCAAGCTCCCGGATTGTGTCGTAGCCTGTGTGGGCGGCGGCTCCAATGCAATGGGCATTTTCTATGATTTCATCCCGGAAAAGGACGTGCGTCTTGTCGGTGCAGAAGCAGCCGGACGCGGCGTGGATACCGACCAGCACGCAGCAACGCTCACAAAGGGTGACCTGGGAATCTTCCACGGTATGAAGTCCGTGTTCCTCCAGAACGATGAGGGGCAGATTGCACCGGTATACTCGATCTCCGCAGGTCTGGACTATCCGGGCATCGGACCGGAGCATGCATTCCTGAACAGCACCGGACGTGCCGATTATGTGGCAATCACCGACGAGGAGGCTGTACAGGCATTCGAGTATCTTTCCAGAGTCGAGGGCATCATCCCGGCAATTGAGTCTGCACATGCTGTAGCAGCAGCCAGAAAGATTGCACCGACCATGAAGCCCGATCAGATCATGATTATCAACCTCTCCGGCAGAGGAGACAAGGATGTTCAGCAGATCGCACGTTACAGAGGAGTGAATTTAAATGCCTAACAGAATTGACAAGAAATTTGCAGAGCTGAAAGCGGCTGGCAAGAAAGCCCTCATTACTTATATTGTAGCCGGTGACGGCGGCTATGACCTGACCGAGCAGGCAGTCCTGGAAATGGAGCAGCAGGGCGTGGACATCGTTGAGATCGGTGTTCCGTTCTCTGATCCGATTGCTGAGGGAACTGTGATTCAGGAAGCATCCCTGCGTTCCCTGCGTGACAATCATACCACCCTCAAGGGTGCATTCGAGCTGGTAGAGAGACTGCGCAAAAAGACCGATATGCCGCTTCTTCTGATGCTTTACGCAAACACTGTATTCCGCACGAAGGACTTCTTCGAGCGCTGCAAGGCAGTGGGCGTAGACGGCGTTATCATCCCGGATCTGCCGTTTGAGGAGCATGAGGAATTTGACAAGCCCGCACGCGAGAATGGTGTTTACAACATCAGCCTCGTGACCCCGGCAAGCCGCGGCAGAATTGCGAAGATCGCATCCAAGGCAGAGGGCTTCCTCTACTGCGTATCCTCCACGGGCGTTACTGGTATGCGCGACAAGTTCCAGACGGACTTCGATGCATTCTTCAATGAGATTAAGGCATCAGCCAAGATTCCGTACTGCGTCGGGTTTGGTATCCGCAGCGGTGAGGCTGCCAAGAAGATGGGCTCCTATTGCGACGGTGTTATCGTCGGCAGTGCAATTGTCAATCAGGTGGCTGAGCATGGAAAGGATGCCGTGCCGTTTATTTCCGAAAAGGCGAAAGAGCTCCGTTCCGGGCTGGATGGCTGATATTTTGACAGATCTGACAAGTCCTGCAATTTTGCAGGGCTTGTTTTTCTCTTTACAAATCCGGCAGAATGTGCTATAATATACAGGATTCTATTTGAAAGTGAGCGATAACCCCATGAGTATTCTGACAGTTGAGCACGTTACCCACGGCTTTGGTGCGCGGCAGATCCTGAATGACGCCTCCTTCCGCCTGCTGGCAGGGGAGCATATCGGACTGGTCGGCGCCAACGGCGAGGGCAAATCCACCTTCCTGAACATTATCACGGGCAAGCTGATGCCCGATGAGGGCAAGATCGAATGGTGCCGCCACATCACTACCGGCTACCTCGACCAGTATTCCACCCTGGAAGCCGGTCTGACCATCCGCGACGTCCTGCGCACGGCTTTTGACCACCTCATGGATCTTGAAAACGAGATGGTCGGACTCTATGACAAGATGGCGGACTGCTCCGAGGAGGAGATGAACGCACTCATGGAGGAGGTTGGCGAGATCCAGAGCATCCTCGATTACAGCGGCTATTACACGATTGACGCGAAGATCAACGAGTATGCCAACGGTCTGGGACTTAACGAGATCGGGCTTGACCGCGACGTATCCGAGCTTTCCGGCGGTCAGCGTGCCAAGGTACTGCTGGCGAAGGTGCTGCTGGAAAATCCGATGATCCTGATCCTCGACGAGCCGACGAACTTCCTTGACGAGAATCACATCGCATGGCTGAAGAACTTCTTCCAGAATTACGAGAATGCGTTCATTCTGGTCTCGCACGATACGGCGTTCATGAACAGCGTCATTAACGTGGTCTACCATGTCGAAAATGCTGTCATGACACGCTATACCGGTAATTATGACAATTTCATGCGTATGTACGAGCTGAAAAAGCGTCAGGTCGAGCAGGCATACGAGAAGCAGCAGAGGGAGATCGCTGATCTCGAGGATTTCATCGCCCGGAACAAGGCACGTGTGGCGACCACGAATATGGCGAAATCCCGCCAGAAAAAGCTGGACAAGATGGAGAAGATCACACTTATGCGGGAAAAGCCGAAGCCGACGTTTGCTTTCCGCAAGGCACGCACGCCTGGCAGAGTGGTGATTGATGCGCGGGAAATCGTGCTCGGCTATGATACGCCGCTGACCAAGCCGATCTCTGTCAAGGTTGAGCAGGGACAGAAGATCGCCATCAAGGGCGTGAACGGCATCGGAAAATCTACTCTCCTGAAAACGCTGCTCGGCATGATTCCGCCGTTTACCGGCACGGTCGAGCACGATCAATTCGTGATCCCCGGCTATTTCGAGCAGGAGGAGGAAGCCTCCTCGCAGACGGCGCTTGAGGTGATCTGGGGTGAGTTCCCGTCCATGACCAATGCCGAGGTGCGTGCGGCGCTTGCACAGTGCGGTCTGACAACGGAGCACATTACCTCGCAGATGCGCGTACTCTCCGGCGGTGAGAACGCGAAGGTGCGTCTTTGCCGGATCATGCTGCGTGAGATCAATCTCCTTGTGCTCGACGAGCCTACCAATCATCTCGATGTGGATGCCAAGGAGGCACTGATGCAGGCAATCAAGGACTTTAAGGGAACAGTGCTGATGGTCAGCCATGAGCCGGAATTTTATAACGAGGTCTGCGACATCGTATGGAACGTGGAGGCGTGGTCTACCAAGGTGATCTGATTCGGTAAAAATGAGAGAGAAAAAATTCAGCATTTTGTTTATAAACTACGCATTGACTTGCGTATCGAGTTGTGATAAAATAAGAATGTCAAAATTTATATGCCTGTCCGCGGCAGATCTGCGCCTGTATTGCGGACAACATTTCAGAGGAAGGATGAATGAAAATGAAAAAAAGAGTAGCTGCGGTGCTGGCTGCGGTATGCATGACAGCACTGTGTGTGGTTCCGTGCGGCCATTTTACGGAGAAAATCGGAACTGCACCGATTTCTGCCGGGGCTGATGTTACACAGGGACAGGGTGGCATGATCACGTTTACCATGCAGGGCGATGGTGAACTGCATATCAGCGGACAGGGTGCGATTAAGGATTATAGCATCCTGAGCGGTGAATCTGCTCCTTGGACAGTTCTGAATCCCCAAAAGCTTGTCATTGAAGAGGGTGTGACAGGCATCGGAAATGAAGCTTTCATGGGAATGGACTCTATCACATCGGTTTCTCTGCCGAACAGTCTGACGAAAATTGGAGAGTATGCATTTTATAAGTGCACCAGTATTCGGTCGGTCAATATCCCTGATGGTGTCACGGTTATCAGTAAAAAGGCTTTCGATCAATGTAAGTCGCTGAACAATGTTGTAATTCCGAGTGGCGTAACTAATATTGGTGATATGGCATTTAATTACTGCAAGAGTCTGACAAGCATCATAATCCCTGAGAGTGTAACGAAGATAGGTCAGCGTGCGTTCAACGAGTGCGATGTGCTCAGTTCCATTACGATTATGAATCCAAACTGCACACTCTATCAGGAGAATCGTACCATCTGCAATTCGACCAGCGGATATAATGGTACTATCAATGCTCCATCAGGATCAAAAGCGGAAAAATATGCGCAGAAGTATGGATATCAGTTTGTTTCCACAGGTCAGAGTCAGGTTCCTGATACGCAGCCGGCAACTACAACCACCACCACAACAACCGAGGCAACAACTACCACCACGACAACTACTACACAAACTACCACCACTTCTACCACCACAACAACCACAACGTCTATGACTACCACACAGACGACACCGACAACCTCGACAACGACCACAACCACGCTGACAACTCCGACAACGAGTACGACGACCACTACCACTACCACCACAACCAGACCGACCACGACAACATCCACAACTACACAGACAACACCTGAGACAACGACAACCACGCAAACGACAACAGCACCGACGGAGGCGAAGCACCTTGAACTGGGCGATGCCAATGCTGACGGGACGATCAACGCCGAGGATGCAACAGAGATCCTGATTGCAGCAGCAAGATTTGGCACAAACAGACCTATGGGTCTGACTGATGAGCAGAAGAAGGCAGCAGATATCAATTCTGATGGAGCCGTCAACGCCATGGATGCGAATGCAGTCCTTTGTTACGCTGCCGGAATCGGCGCAAATGTACATCGACCGATCACAGATTATGCATAAGACAGCCCCCCCGCCTGAGTTTCAGGCGGGGTTTTTGCATGATTGGAATGTCAGAAAAAATCTGCCTTTTTCTGTATCCCACATTGACAAAAAGTTTGTTTTGTGTTATAATATAATCGTATATCAGAACTGTACTGCCGGTAATAATCCGGCTGCCGATTACTAGGAGATGTAGTATGGATTTTAAGCTGCAAAACAGTGCGGTGAATGCACTGGATAACGGCACAATGCTGCTGGGACGCTGGCGGCTTCTGGGTGTCACGGATACAGATGATACCTATATCCTCTACGACGCAATGGATGCCGAAAGCGGAAATATTGTGACGATCCGGGAGTATTGTCCTGCCTCTCTCTGTGAACGCAGCGGCAGCGATCTGATCTGTTCCGCGGGCGGCAAGCAGGCAAGCACATTTCAGAATGGTATGGAGCGGTTTGAGAAGATCGCGAACGCCTTGCAGAATATCCCGCATATGGAGTCTGTGATCGCATGTTTCCGGGAGAATCATACCTGCTACTCTGTGACGGAGCGCGTCGAGGGCAAGCGCCTGTTTGAAGCGGCGCCGCTTTTGACGGAGACATACGCGCAGAGTCTCGGCGTAATGCTCTGCGATACCTTTGCAGCTCTGCACCGCAGCGGAGTCTATTTTGGCATCATCCGTGAGGAGGATCTGCGCTTCCTGGATGGCGGCAGACTCAGTGTCGGAACGGGGCATCTGTCCATTGAAGGCAGTGTTGCGAATGATCTGCGTGGTTTGA
>ONEQ01000339.1:0-1663 GCA_900316885.1 uncultured Eubacteriales bacterium
ATGAAGACTGAAAAGCACCTGTTACCGGCGTTTGGTGACTTGCAGTGCTGTGAACTGACCTGCCGGAAGATCTATGACTTCATTGAAAAGAAACTCAGTGAAGGGCTTTCTCCGCGCTATGTTTCGGACATTATTGTGCTGATGAAGTCGATCTATCGTTACGCCTGCCGGGAGTATCACATCCGTAACGTACTTGACGGCATCATCCTTCCGAAAAGCCAGAAGTCTGAACCGGCATTGCTTTCACCGGAACAGCAGAAACAGCTAAAAGCCCATCTTTCGGCAAATCCGAGCCATACAGCACTTGGAATCGCGCTTGCTATGCATACAGGTATCCGCATCGGAGAGCTGTGTGCGCTCCAGTGGGCGGATATTGATCTGGAGAAACGGATTCTCACCGTCAGAAAGACGATGCAGCGCATCCAGACCCCGAACGGCGAAAAATGCACAAAGCTGGTCATTACCGCGCCGAAAAGCAGCAAATCTATCCGCGAAATTCCGATCCCGGCGTGCATGATGCCGATGCTCCGGGAGTATGCGGGAAAAGCCGAAGAATACGTCCTGTCCGGCAGCATGAAGCCTGTTGAGCCGCGCACCATGCAGTACCGCTTTGCCAAGATTCTGAGCGATGCAGGGCTTCCCTCTGTGCATTTCCATAGCCTGCGCCATGCGTTCGCATCGGGCTGTATCGCGCTTGGATTCGACGTGAAAACGCTGTCCGAGATCCTCGGTCACAGTTCTGTCGAGCTGACACTGAACCGCTATGTTCACTCGTCAATGGACCGCAAGCGCCAGTGCATGGCTCTGCTCGATAAAGCTGTGTGACCGTCAGGTGTTTGTCATGGTTCGTCAGAGATGATACAGATAATCCCGAAATATCGGTGAAAATACGCATCACTTCCCAAAATGCTGAATATTGCGAAAGCCGTACTACCATTATAGCACGGCGGCGCAGGCATTGTAAAGAAAGGAAGATTTCAATGATTTGTACAATTCTGACCGATGGCAGTGAACTGAACGGCATCTGCCGCAACGAGGAGGAGCCGCCGCTGCTGATGGTTCGCAGCCGGCTGTTCACGCTGATGCAGACGCTTGTAGCGCAGGGCTATGACGAGTTCTGGTTGAACGGTGAATATGGCATCCCACTGTGGGCGGCGGAGTTTCTGCTGAAACTGAGAGTCGGCAATCCGATCACGATGCATATTGCCGTGCCGTATGAGGAGCAGTCCACCACTGTGGGCGGCGGAGTTTCTGCTGAAACTGAGAGTCGGCAATCCGATCACGATGCATATTGCCGTGCCGTATGAGGAGCAGTCCAAGAACTGGACGGAGGATGTGCGGGACAGGTATTTCGCTGTCCATGAACAGGCGGACGAGGTCGTTATGGTCGGCACACAGTTCACGGTGGACTGTTATGAAACGGCTGACCGGTATATGCTTGATCGGAGCGACGCACTCCTGATCTGCGGAGTAGCGGGCAGTCAGCCAGACGCGGCGGTGTACGCCGGAGAAAGCCAACTCCATGTCATGTATGCCGATCTGCAAGCATGACACCAATTGAATAATGCAATAGCAGCCTTCCCCGGCTGCTATTTTTATACCCAAATGACCAAAAGGAGGCATTTTTATGTTTGACTATATCCATAAATCCGATGTGATCAAG
>ONEQ01000339.1:1765-2924 GCA_900316885.1 uncultured Eubacteriales bacterium
ATGCTCAAAGAAGCGATGGAAAACGAGGATACCCGCCGCAATCCGCACATGTATACGGATATCTGCATGGATCTGAACAGCACGGCAGATGCGGTGGCTGTATGGATGCATGAGCTGGCGGAGTATCAGCTTGTCACGATTGACGGCAATTCGGTCTGCGTACACGACATTTGATGAGGAGGTGTTCTTATGTTTGACTATATTTACAGCGATTCCAAGCGAAAATTCAGCTTTATCAAGCTCCCTTCTGTGCTGTTTACAGACGAACGATTTAGCGCGCTTACCAATGACATGAAGCTCCTGTACGCGCTGATGCTCGACCGCGTCAGTCTTTCCGTCAAGAATGGCTGGGTTGATAGCAAAGGGCGTGTGTACATCAGTTTTCCGCTTGCGGAGATTGAGGAAAAGCTCCATGTTGCAAGCCAGAAAGCAAGCCGGCTTTTGAAGGCTTTGGAGAAAGCCGGTCTGATCGAACGCGTGCGTCAGGGGCTGGGCAAGCCGGACAGAATCTATGTCAAGGACTGCTGCAAGGGTGTTGCTGAGAGCGATGCAGAAGTCGATCTTCCGGCTCCGATTCCGCAGTCTACTGTTGCAGAAAGCATCGCTGTTGAAAAAACAGAAATTAGTGTCGTTCCCGATGATGATTTCGATGTTCCCATGCATGAAAAATCACAACCGGAACCAGTGAAAAACACCGTCCAGAGTTGTGAAAACACACAGGTCACACTATATAATAACCAGAATAACAAAACCATACGGAAACAGTCAGATCAAATCAGTCAGACCGCGGGGCGGATGGATGGGATGGAACAGCGCAAAACTTACGAACAGCTTGTAAAGGCGAATATCGAATATGACTGGTTCAGGGACGTGTTTACGCTCTCACCCAATGAACCACAGAGACCCAAAGGAACGATCGAGGAACTTGATGACATCGTGGCGATTATGGTGGACTGCATCTGCACCCGTGCTAAAACGATCCGTGTCGGCGGTCAGAACATGGACGCCGACGTTGTCCGCAGCCAGCTTCTGAAGCTGAACAACGAGCATATACAGTATGTGTTTGACCGGGTATACGGCTATGCCGGAGAGATCGCCAATATCAAGAGTTACATGATTACCGTGCTGTATAATGCTGCGATCACCATGAATACAGCGT
>ONEQ01000115.1 GCA_900316885.1 uncultured Eubacteriales bacterium
CAATCATTGTTGCTGTTAAGCTTCCGGGATTGCAGCGTCAGTGCTACCGCAGGTCGCTGCGCCTCGTGACCCTCGTCGTCCTTCCAGTTCTTGATACCCTCGACATTGGTGCCCATCCAGGTATTTGTCAGTCCGAAGGTCGGATTCTGTGCGCCCTTGGCACCGTCCGCATTGCCCGTCGTGAACTGCTGCTCATACCGGTCTGTCACGCCGTCCGGGACCTGAATGGTCTCCACTACCTTATAATAAAATGGCTTGCGTCCGTCGCTGGTATCATAGGCCGGCAGGTCGGTAAACTGCTGCTGGCCGGACTGAGTGCCGTTGACGGTGATCGTGTCATGATAATCGTTCTTGTAGGTGCTGAAACACGCCCACTCGCCGGTGCTGCCGATCCGGTAATACAGGGTAAAGGTCGCCGTTGTCTGTTCCTTGTTGGGATCTGCGGCGTTGTCCCAGTACTTATTGACCGTTACGGTGGACTGTCCGGCAAGTGTCGGAACATCTACCTCAACCACCTCGGGCTGATCCTGTTCCACTTTAAAAGTATTTTTAGCCTTTCCGCCGCTTGTTTCGCTGCGTCCCTCGATGGTTCCGACCGGAACGCGATAGGTCATCTTCAGATAATCCATCACCGGAGAATCCGTCACGATCCTGGTGGTCCCGTTTCCGTTTTCGCTGGAGAACAGCGTATCGGCGCTGACAGAAACCTGCTGCCCGTCATTGCGTGCTTCTACAGATTTCCAGGTAAAGCCTTCTGTTCCGAATGCAGAATCTTCGATCGTATACCCGTTGACTGTCTCGCTCGTACCGCTCTTGGCGTAAACCTCGATCGTCCACTCGATATACTCCACCGGATTGCCTTCCGCATCCTCCTCTGCCACATAGAAGCCTGTCTTATGTGCTTCATGCTGTGCATTCTTATGATAGTCCACTGTCGGTGTCTTGGACTCACCGCCGGTAATTGCGATCTGATTGCTGATTCTGTCGCTGTCCCCACTGACCTCTGTGCGGTAAAGCAGTGTGACCTTGCTGGCCGTGACATCATCCTTGAATGTCCAGCTCGTGCCGGTCGTATCCGTAAACAGATCCGTCAATGCAATGCTGCTGCCGTCGGCCGCCGATGCACTGAGCATTGTCAGATTGCTCTGCTTCTCATCCGGTGTATCCGTCAGTGTCAGACCCGCAAGCGGGATCCCGTAATTCCGGTCAACGTTCACCGTCCAGTAAATGTAATGCTTTCCATTTGTCTCGCCGCTGCGGTCACCGAAGTACAGATAATCCGGTGTGCCCGACTTCTGGAGATGCGGCGCCGAATCCGGTGTGATTGTCTCCGTTTTGGAAGCCTTTTCCACACCGTTGAGCTTGACAGAATTGGTGATGTCAAAGGGGTCTGTGTGTGCCTTGAGCTGCTCCGGAGTTACCCGTGTCTTATACGAGAACGAAAACTCCTTATTGTGATTGATCGTTTCATTGAAATGCAGCTGACCGTTCTCCAGATAGCAGACGCCGTCCGGATAGCAGGTGAAATCAAACGCATCTGCGAGCATTTCATCCGTAATCGTGTATTGATCTGTCTCGTACAGATCCTTGACATTGACTGTCCATTGGAGTATCGGGCAGCCGATCTCATCGAAGCTCTGCGAAACCGATTTTCCGAGCGTCGGCTCACGGTCATCGAAATTCACTGCAATTTCGGCATTTCCGACACGGATGGTCTTTTCACCGCTCTGGGCATCGTCGCGGTTGACTCTGCCGTCAAACCGCAGCGAACCTGTCACGATACCGTTGCTCTGCTTGACATACTTCACATAGTCCGTCCTGAATTTCAGGATGACATAGCCGTATTCCCCGTCTTCTGTCGGGAAGATCTCATAGGTACCCGTGCTTGGATCCGAAATAGTATTGATCTGGCGGTAATCCGTCCAGCCACTGGAGGAGTCGGTGGCACTGCCGGTCTTGTTGTTCGGATCCAGCAGCAGAATTTCAAGCTGTTCTTTGGCAACCGGCAGATAGATGTAGGGCTTGCTGGTGTCGATCTTGTCGTGTGTGATGTCATTGATGACAAAATCGACCTTCATCGAAAACGAAACATAATCTGCATTAGCGGCCGCATTCACGGAATCGCCGCTGACGTCGCCGTTTGTAACGTTGCTGATCATGACATTGCTGATGTCATTCGCGATCGAATACGCACCCGGCGGGATGTCCTCGGATGTGGCGGCAATTCCCGGAACCATGAGCTGTACAGGTACACAGAACCCGACGATCACTGCCAGACATATCAGGAGAGCTGCTGCTCTCTGGAAAAAGGAACGCTCATTCAGCTTATCCTGAATCTTCTGTCGTGTATTCATCTGTGCAGCACTCTCCTTTCACTCTCATTTCATGTTTTTCACGTCACCCCGCCGAAGCTTTGCAGCGGCAGGACACGGAGAAATACCGTTCCGATGATATTTTCCTCCGCGATACAGCCGACGCTTGTGCTCCGGCTGTCGATCGAAACTGCTCTGTGGTCGCCCATCACGAAGACTCTGCCCTCGGGCACCTGATACGGGAGCACGATATCGCACTCTCCGCGTGCAAGCTCATTCACATAGGGCTCGTCAAGTGCCTGCCCGTCCACATAAACGGTGCCGTCCTCCGCGATGTCCACGACCATGCCGCTTGTGGCGATCACTCGCTTGAGCAGTACCTTATTATTATAGTAGAAGGCAATCACATCGCCACATTGATAATTTCCAAGCTTATTGCACAGCAGCACCTCATCATTTTTCAGTGTCGGCGTCATGCTCGTACCTGTCACACGCAGCACCGGCATCAGCATGGTGGAAATGATGACCGCAAGCGCCGCAGCCACGATCAGCCCCGAAACGGTGCTCCACAGGCTTTTGAGAAAATTCTCCCGATACCGGAGCCGCTTCAGTTCTCTTTCAAACTGTTCCGTGGTTGGAATATCCCGTTTTTCGTTCTCATGCATTGTCCTGATTCTCTATCTGCTCCTCAACAGGTTCTGTTTTCGCAGCGATCGCCGCGCCCACAAGCTGATCCAGCCTTGCCTTCAGCCGCTCATTTTCTTCCTTTAACTCATCGTTTTCCTTGCTGAGGTAATATAAAAGCTCAACTAACTGAGACTTCTTCAGTCTCTGCACCTCTTTGTCTGTCATCGTCAAAAGCACCGTCTTTCAATCGGATAGTTGTACGGTTGAGTATTACTATCTGTAAATGTCTGGCGATTTATCACAAGCTATCGTTTAACACTGCATTTTTGCAACCATTTGGGTAATAATTGATTATTTATCAAATAAGAAGCCATTTTTCGCGCAGGTGTAATGGTAAATATTGTAACTCCTATTATACTACACGTTATGGATCATGTCAAGTGTTTTATGAGAATTCGTATGATACCGGACTTCATTTTGTGCATTTATCCAATCGCTGTACAACTTCATTGTAAATCTTGCCAGCCCCAAAAACAGTGCAAGCCGCGGATACGCGCATCACGTATCCACGGCTTGCTGCCGTATTCGGAAAACCGGAGGCGGTCAGAGCTCCTCCGGGAACCGCATCCCCCATTGCCTGCGACATTCGTCCATGATCTGCATAATCTCCAGCGTCGCCCGCTGCGGGACAAGCGGACTGTCCTGCAAGCCGTTCCGAAGACAGCGGTTCACCTCATCAATCTCATACTCGTAGCCGTTGATCCGATCCTCGGCAGTAAAGGTTTCCAGCAGATGCAACGACCTGTCATACAGGCTGACCTCACTGGCATTGTGGAACCCGTCACCAAACAGGATGATCCCGCTCTCACCGGAGATCACAGCATTGTTGCGGGACGGATATTCAAAGCTGCTGTCAAGGGATGCCGCCGCATTCTCATAGGAAAGCAGCATCGTATTGCTCAGATCGATCCCGTTCCGAAGATGGGCGTGTGTCACGATCTTTCCGGGCACACCCATAATATCATGCGCCAGCGTCAGCGGATAGACCGCCAGATCCAGCAAAGCCCCGCCGCCGCAGTCCGCACGGAACAGCCTGTTCTCCGCATTGTAAGGGACAAGATTGCAGAACTCTGCCTTGAGATACCGGATCGTTCCGATCTTGTTCCCGCGGACCCATTCCATCGCCTTGCGGTAAACAGGGCGGCACTTCATCCACATCGCTTCCATGAAGAACAAGCCGTTCCGTCGGGCAAGCTCCAGCAGCTCCTCCAGCTGCCAGCTGTTGAGCGTCACCGACTTCTCGCAGAGAACGTTTTTGCCGTTTGCAAGGCACAATTTTGCGTCATGGTAATGCGCACTCATGGGTGTCGCGATGTAAACGGCATCGATATTTGGATCCTGTGCCAGCTCCGCATAGCTGCCGTATGCCTTCTGGAATCCGTATGTTGCCGCAAATTCATCCGCTTTCTGCCTGGTGCGCGAAGCGGCCGCATACGGCACGGCATCCTCACAGCCTGCAAGCGCTTTGGCAAAGGCATGGGCGATCCTGCCGGTTCCGATGATGCCCCAGCGGATCCTGTCTGAACTGGTATTTCCTGTCATTTGTCATTTCTCCTCTCCTGTCTGATTGATCGTCATTCAACTGCACCGCCTTGCGATTACTAACATTATACCATGTTCGTTTCTGCTTTTCAACTGTTTCGCAGGATATTTTCTTTCCGCCGTCCTCTTTGCCTACGCGCTGTATACTTCTGTTTACGCGCAGCAGGGCTGGATCTCCCCTGCCGATTTCATCCCGCGCTGGAACGAAAGGGATTTGCTTTTACAGACCGATCGCGTATAGTTTCCGACATCCTCTCCATTTTGTATATAAACAACGAAATGCATCCTAAGCATTTGGAGATTCATGTGCAAACTGCTTGGCAAGATATGCCGGAATATGCTATACTTAATATGTATAATTGTATATCATACCAATGATGAATTTGACAGGCATGAGCACCATCCGGGAAAGAGGGACTGACATATGATGAAATCAAAACAGATACAGCGACAGCAGATGGTTCTGGTGGCGGATGATCAGGAAATCAACCGTGACGCGCTGGAGGTGATTCTGGCGGATGATTATGAGGTCATTACGGCGGAAAACAGCGGGCAGGCACTGGAGCTGATGCGTGCGCATGAAAAGGAGCTGTCCCTCGTTCTTCTGGATCTGATGATGCCGGTCATGAACGGGTATGACGTCCTGAAAACCGTGCATGCGGATGAGACGCTTTGCAGGATTCCGGTCATTGTGATGACGGCGGATAAGGGTGCTGAGCTGGAGGCGCTTCAGCTCGGTGCTGCGGACTTTATCACCAAGCCCTTTGATCTGCATGAGGTGATCCGCGCCCGCGTCGGCAGGATGATCGAGCTGAGCGAGGGTCGCAAGCTCATTTCCACAGCGGAAAAGGATCCCCTGACCGGGCTGTACAGCCGCAATTTCTTCTTTGAATATGCCAACCGCCTGTTCCGGTACCATCCGGACACCAAAATGGATGCGGTTGTCATCAACATCGAGCAGTTCCATTCCGTCAATGCCATGCACGGGCGCGAATTCGGTGATTCCGTCCTGCGGGCGATCGGCGGCAGCATCCGGGAATTCCTGCAAACAGCCGAGGGACTTGCGAGCCGCTTCGACGCGGATCGATTTTTGATCTATTGCAGTCATCAGGCGGATTACTGGGCGGTGCTTGACCGGTTTCAGGAGCAGGTGCGTGCGCTTTCACCGAATGTCCTGATCCATCTCCGGATGGGCGTCAAGAACTGGCAGGAGCAGGTACCGCCGGTCGTGCTGTTCGATCAGGCAAGAGCCGCCTGCAACATGGTGCGCGGCGTTTATCAGAATCCGCTGATGGTCTACAACGAGGACATGCTCAAAAAGGAGATGCTGAACCAGCGGCTCCTGAACGATCTCCGGGCAGCGCTGGAGGAGGGGCAGTTTCAGGTGTATTTCCAGCCGAAATACGATATCCAGTGCGATCCGCCGCGTCTCCGAAGCGCCGAGGCGCTCATCCGCTGGAAGCATCCCGAGCTGGGGATGGTCTCGCCGGGTGCGTTCATCCCGCTGTTTGAGGGCAACGGACTCATCAGCCTCGTGGACAGCTATGTGTGGAAGGAAACCGCGAAACAGGTCGCAGCATGGCGGAAAAAGTATCGGTTCACGCTGCCCGTTTCCGTGAATCTCTCCCGCGCCGATCTGTTCGATCCGGCGCTGACCGACAGGAAAGGAGTGTCTCGGATGGATACCACCAATCACAAGCAATACCTCAACATATTCGGCGCATGGGCACTTTCTTTCGGATGCAGTGTGGGATGGGGCGCCTTTGTGATGCCCGGAACCACATTTCTCCCAATCGCAGGCCCCGTGGGAACGGCGATCGGACTGGGACTCGGCGGTCTGGTGATGCTGGTGCTGGCAGTCAATTTCCATTACCTGATGAACCGGTTTCCGGACTGCGGCGGTATCTATACCTATACCCAAAAGGCGTTCGGCTACGATCACGGCTTTTTAAGCGCGTGGTTCCTGATTCTGACCTATATCGCGATCATCTGGGCAAACGCGACCGCGCTGCCGCTGATCGCACGAACCGTGCTGGGCGATCTGTTCCGGTTCGGGTATCTTTACCAGATCGCGGGCTATCAGATCTATGTCGGAGAGATTCTGCTCTCCGCCTTTGCGCTGGCAATCGCAACGTTTGTCTGCTTCTTCCGCAAGCTCTCGGCATGGACGCAGGTGCTTCTGGCAGGCATCCTGTTTGCCGGTGTTGTGATTTGCTTTGCGGCGGCGGCATCGTCCGGACACTGTGCCGGCACTATGACACCTGCCTATGCACCGGACAAAGAGCCTGTCAGCGGCGTATTCACGGTCTTTGCACTCACGCCGTGGGCGTTTGTCGGGTTTGAATCCATCACACATTCCGCAGAAGAAGCCAGATTCTCCTTAAAGCGCTCCTTCCGCATCATGCTGGTCGCGGTCTTTACCGCGGCGATCTGCTATATTCTGCTGTCGCTACTCGCGGTCAAGGCAGTTCCCGCGGGATGCAGCTCATGGGCGGACTACATTGCGAACCTCGGTCAGTACGCAGGGAAGTCGTCCCTGCCGACGTTTTTTGCAGCGAACACGGCGCTGGGCACTTCGGGCACATTCCTGCTTGGCATCGCGGCACTCGGTGCCATCTTATTACTTCGGCAATAATATAATTTGATCAGTTTGGACTAAAAATCAGGAAAGGACACAACAGCGTTCTTTTGACGGATTTTCAAAAAGAAGAGCCAA
>ONEQ01000227.1 GCA_900316885.1 uncultured Eubacteriales bacterium
GCAGTTGCATCCGTCTGTTTCGGCGTAGAATGCTCGAGGCGCTGTGTACTGGTTGTTGTGGCGAAATCGGTTGATCGCTTCGCTGTCGTGGACGGACGATGCGTCATGCTCTGCGCCGGCTCAGTAGAATATCCCTGCTGTGTGCTCTGTGCAGGACGCGGTGCCGTCGTGGAAGGCACATTGCCTGCCTGCTGTGCAGTTGTCCCTGCCGCGGTGGATGCAGGTGCCGTACCGGTGGAAGCCGCCTGTGTACGTGCAGTTTCGGTGGGCACGATTTCCGGCTGCGGTTCCGTTGTCGGTGCAGGCGTTGTGGTATACTTGGTGGTGGCAGAGGTGACCTCGGTAACCGTCTCAGTCTGGGTTTCATGCGATATCGTTTCCGTGTAGGAGGTGGTGGTCGTCTCAACTCCCGGAATTTGATGCGGCGGATTCTGCTGATAGGTACGGATGCCGACCGTGAGCATCACGGCAGCAACTGCCACAGCAGGAATGGCGTACCAGAAGGGCTTTTTGCTGTTCGGCAGGAAGGGAATCACAGCGGAACGGCGTTTTTCCTGGACAGGAAGGGAATTGAGAAATTCCTCCCGGCGGTCAGGATACGGATACGGGAACGTAGCTCCCAGTCCCTTGAGTGCTTGATCGAATCGTTTACTCACGCCAATCCCTCCTTTCCGAATTCCTTCCGCATTTTAGCGAGGATGTGCTTGATGCGCCGGTTCATCGAGAACCATGTCACGCCGTGGATTCGCGCGATATCCGCGACGGACACTTCCGATACATAGCGCATGACGATGATCTCCCGTTCCTCCTCCGGCAGCCGGTCAAGCACGGCTCGGAGGGCGATGCGGTCGATCCATGCAGATTCACCGGGGTGATCGTCCGGGACATACTCTGGGAGCTCATCGGGCGGTTTTTTCCGGTATTCATCCACGCACAGATTGCGTGCAATGGTATAGAGGTACTGGATCTCATGTGGTTTTCCCTGGTATTCCGGATGCTCCAGAAACCGGAGGAATGCTTCCTGTGTGATATCCTCAGCCGTTTCTCGGGAGGAAACGCGGCTGCAGCAATATTTGAACAGTTTGTCGTATTGTTCTCGGATATCCATGTTTGTTCGATCACCCTCCCTTCATAAGGTATAACGGTTTGCAGGCTGAAAATTGCGGGGTAAAATTGTTAAATTTCTGTGAACAAGGAAACTGCCCCAAAACGGGGCAAATACAGATTAATATGTATCATGACGCTCCAGATACCAGCGGATCCAGGCAAAGGTGTAGTCCTCGCCCTTGACTGACAGCATCCTCAGCAGGCGCTCTAGAAACGCGGCAGTCTCCGGATGGATGAACCGGTGGGTTTTGCCCTTCATGTAGTAGGCGAGGGGATCGGCGTCCGTGTATTTGTCGCCGTTGTAGATCTTGCCGGCAGCAACGCGGTCGCAGAACATTTCGATCACATAGCGCAGGGGCATTTTCACAGGCTCGATGCGCCGGGTTTTCGGATCGTAGTCCGTCCAGTACTCGAAATGGTGCTTGTTGCGTCCCTTGTGATGCAGCCACGCCTGGGAATAGCCGCGCTCGATGCGCTCCTGCTCATTGGGGCTGCGTGTTCCTTGGTAGCAGCGGACGCCGGGGAGAAACTCCTCTGGGCAGTACTTGGACAGATCATGCCCCAGCCCCTGCCAGAGGATGCCCGCCTTGGCGCAATGATAAATGACCATGTGCCGGTGGCGGGTGATGGTGCTGAAATGCCCCTTGAGATGCTCAAAATTCATGTGCCATGCCCCCTTAGCCGTTGGCACGCTCGACGGAGAGCACGCCCTTGATCTTGCGGAGCCGGTCAAAGGTGGACGTGAGCTGCGATTTGTTGATGATGCGGATGCTGGCATCGAACACGGCATTGCCGTTTTTCAGGATGCGCGACGACGAATGGATGATCGGGATGCGCGATTCCATGAGCACGGCGGTGATGTCGTACACCAGCCCAACGCGGTCGGTCGCAATGACCTCGATGCTCGTCTGCATCGCCGTATCGCCGGAATCCGTCCACTGCACATCGACCCAGCGCTCCTTTTCCTCGGGAATATCGCGGTCGAGCATCGCGCGGTAGTTGACGCAGCTTGTCGTATGCACGGAAATGCCGTGACCGCGTGTGATGAAGCCCACGATCTCGTCACCGGGCAGGGGATTGCAGCACTGTGCAAACTTCACGGCGCAGTCGGCAATATCGTCCAGAATGATGCTGTTGTGGGTATTCGGGCGTGCCGGGGTGATGATCGACGTATCCTCCGGCTCCTCCTCCACATAGAGCTTGTGGTAGAGATCCTTCCAGCGCGTCGTGAGCTTGGAAAGCGCGATGCCGCCGTAGCCGATGGATGCATAGAAATCCTCCAGCGTATTGCAGTTGTGACGCTTCATGTCCTCCGCGAAGAAGCTCTCGTAGTCCTCCTCCGGCACGCGCAGGTGATTGTGCTTGAGCTCCTTCTCCACAAGCTGCTTGCCGGTGATGATGTTCTCGTCGCGGCGCTCACGCTTGAACCACGAACGGATTTTGGACTTCGCCTCGTTGGTCATGGCAATGTCGAGCCATGCGCGGTTCGGCCCCTTATCCGGATCCTTGCTGAGCATGATGTCGCAGATCTGACCGGTCTGGAGCTTGTAGTCCAGCGGCACAATCTTGCCGTCCACCTTCGCGCCCATCATCTTATGACCGATCTGTGTGTGAATCTTGTACGCAAAGTCAATGACCGTGGAGCCCACAGGCAGGGAAACGGTGTCGCCCTTGGGGGTCATGACAACAATATCCTCGGGGGAGAGATCATTCTTAATCATGCGCACGATCTCCTCCACGTCGTCGGAGGTCTGCTGCGCCTCGAGCATCTGGCGGATCCACGAGAGACGCTGCTCCATGCGGTCACGCCCTTGGATGCCCTCCTTATACTTCCAGTGCGCCGCGATACCGTATTCGGCAGTCGCGTGCATATCCCAGGTGCGGATCTGGATCTCGAAGGGGATGCCCTCGCGTCCGAGCACGGTCGTGTGCAGGGACTGGTACATATTCGCCTTCGGGGTCGCGATGTAGTCCTTGAAGCGGTTGGGCAGGGGACGGAACATGTCATGCACGATGCCCAACACGTTGTAGCACTCCGCAATGGTCGTCACGATCACGCGCACCGCATACTTGTCATACACCTGCTCGACGTCCTTGTGCTGGATGAACACCTTCTTGTACATGCCGTAGATGCTCTTGACTCGTCCCTCGATCTGCGGATCGCGCTCGAAGCGCTCGCTCCTGAGCCGTTCGCGGATGAGCTCGACGATCGAACGGATGAAGCCCTCGCGCTCGTTCTTCTTGATCTCCATCTGCTGCTCGATCTCGGAGTAGGCGAAGGGATCGAGGTAATGGAACGCCAGATCCTCCAGCTCCTCCTGGAGCTTCTTGATGCCGAGACGCCGTGCAATCGGCGCATAGATGTTCATCGTCTCCAGTGCCGTGCGGCGCTGCTTGTGCTCCGGGCGGTACTCCAGCGTGCGCATATTATGCAGGCGGTCTGCCAGCTTGATGATGATGACGCGGATGTCCTGGCTCATGGCGAGCATGATCTTGCGGACATTCTCCGCCTGCTGCTGCTCCTTATTGAAGATCGGGATCTTGGCGAGCTTTGTCACGCCGTCCACGAGCGCCGCCACATCGCGCCCGAAGCGCTTTGCCACCTGCTCGCCGGTCGCGTCCGTATCCTCCACGACGTCGTGCAGGAGCGCGGCGCAGATGGTATCCGTGTCCATGCCGAGATC
>ONEQ01000061.1 GCA_900316885.1 uncultured Eubacteriales bacterium
ACCGAGATGCTGCGGCGCAAATCCCAGAAATTCCACGAATTTCGGGTGACGCTCGCGGAACTGTCCGAGCAGGGGCTTGATCTTCAGAAGTGCCATAGGGTTCATCATGGGTATTACCTCGCTTTGAAAAGTCAAAAATAGTTTCCCGCAGAAAACTCTGCGGGAAGAACAGCGGATGGGGTGCAGGGGATCACATCCCCTGCCGGGAGTGTGGGGGCAAAGCCCCCGCAAACCTTACAGGATCGTAAAGAATCTCTGCTTGAATACTGCGCTCTCGTTCGGTCCGAGCTCACGGTAGCCGGACAGACCTGCCGGAATGTCGAGATTCGGCGCGTCGATCATGGCGCTCATCGGCTCCGGGCAGAAATAGCCGTTGAAGCCGCGGTCGTTCCAGAAAATCCAGAACTTGTAGTCCTCGCTGATCTCATAGCCGATCTTCTTGCCGGATGCCTTGTCCTCCACGACCAGTCCGTAGAAATCCTCGCCGCTGAGCTCCATGTGCTCTGCGAAATACATCTCGTTGTCGATCACCTGCAATACCGGACAGCGCTTGCCGGTGCGGTATTCCTGATCCTTGACGTTCAGGTCGAGCGTCTCCAGGGTCGGCAGGCATCTGTCATTGAGCACCCAGCGCTTGCCGATGGGCGCGGTGATGCGCTCATCCTGCTCAGCGGCACCCACAACGAACGGCGAATTGATCGTCGTGTGCGTTGCGACCGATACCGGCAGGCGCTTCGGGGACAGATCCGTCAGCTTGAACTCATACTCCAGACCGCATGCGGAGAGCGTGAAGGTGAATTCCGCCTTGAACTTGATCGGCAGGAACTGGAAGAACTCATCCTTCTCGTCATAGAGATACTCCGTCTTGCACCATGCGCAGTTATCGTCTGCCTTGTGCTCCACGATCGTGTGCTTGCGCTTGTGCAGGAAGCCGTGGATGTGGTTGTTGTACGGCTCCTTCTCGTTCACCGGGAGATGATAGGTCGCCTCCGAGGTGCGCAGTCTGCCGTCCGCAAAGCGGTTCGGGAGATACAGCGTCGGCAAGCCCCAGACCTCTGCGGATTTGAGCAGCTCCTCATAGGTGTTGCTGTCGTTGAAGCGGAAGAACTCGATGCCGTTCTTCACATCACAGAGCCGGATGACATTGGAGCCGAGATCGGGTGCGATGAGTGCGGTATAGCCGCCTGCGTCCAGTCTGACGCACGGCATGCCGCCCCACTGCATCATCTGTGTTGTATTATTCATGGAATATCCTCCTTCTGCACTTGCTTGTCCGGCTGACTGCCTGGACACAAATACTTAACAGTATTATATCATGTTTGCTGCGATTTGTCCAGTCCTTGCCGAAAATGTTCCCGTTTTGCACAGCATTTTTACCCGAAATTGTGCATAACCACGAAAAACCCACAAAAAGAGCACGTGCTTTCCCATAACCCCTTAGAAAACCGTAAATGCCCCTTGCAAACGGCTGTCAATCATGATATAATAAATGTATCTGCGGTCATGAGGACTGCAAGTTTGTGAAAGAATGATAAGGAGGACAAACATGGCAAATGCAAAAGCGGCTGTCCGACCGGCGTCAGCCGGAAGCAGCGCCGGGAATTTCCTGAAGGACTGGATTTCCCGCAACCGGTTCTACATCATCGCCTTCATCCTGCCAGTGGTGCTGATGTACATTTCCTACGCGATCTTCGGCTTGTACCCGTTCGGAGAGGAATCTGTTCTCTGTCTCGACCTCAATGCACAGTATGTGTACTACTTCGAAGCACTCCGGGATGCCTTCTGGGGCGACGGCAGCATCTTCTACAACTGGGGGCGCAACCTCTCAGGCGGCATGATGGGCATCATCGGCTACTATCTGGCGAGTCCCTTCACGCTGATCGTGATGATCCTACCGCGCAAAATGATCCTGACGAGCCTGCTCATCATGATCCTGTGCAAGATCGGCACGGCAAGCGTCACCTTCAACCTCTATCTCCAGCGCTCCAAGGGGCTGTCCCCCCTGCACGCGACGATCTTTTCCGTGCTGTATTCGCTCATGGCATATATGGTCATCCAGACGATCGACCCGATGTGGCTGGACGGTCTGGTGCTCCTGCCGCTGGTGGCACTCGGCATTGAGTACCTCATCGACGACGGACGCAAGATCAACTATATCATCCCGCTGGCGCTCATGTTTGCCGCAAACTTCTATATCGGCTATATGCTCGCCATTTTCTGCGTGATCTACTTCGTGTACTACCTGTTCTTCGGCAAGGACGGCGGACGCGGCAAGATCTCCAATTACCTCTACACTGGCGTCACCTTCGGCATCTGCTCGCTGATCGCCGGCATGATGGCGGCATGGATGATCCTGCCGGTCTACAATGCCCTGAAGCTCGGTAAATTCGACTTCTCCCAGCCGGATTACAGCTTCGCCACCCAGTTCGAGCCGGCGACCATCCTCGCACAGCTCCTCACCGCACAGTACGACTCCGTCAACGTGGACGGCAGCCCGGAGATCTACTGCGGCATCCTGACCGTGGTGCTCCTGCCGCTGTTCTTCCTCAACAGCAAGATCTCCCTGCGCAAGAAGCTCGGCTACGGCTTCCTGGTAGCGTCCATGTTCTTCTCCATGTGCATCCGCCCGATTGACATGCGCTGGCACGGCGGTCAGATGCCGAACTGGCTCCCCTTCCGCTATTCCTTCATGCTCTCCTTCATCCTGCTCTGCATGGCGGCATTGGCATGGAAGCACTTCGACGGCGTGAACATCAAGCACTTCGGCGGTGTATTCTTCGGAGAAATGGCGGTCATTCTCTTCGTCCAGAGCCAGGGCTTCGAGCATCTGGACATCATGAAGTCCATCTGGCTTTCCATCGGACTTGTCGGTGCGTATCTGCTCGTCCTCTATGCGTACAAGCTCCATGAGGGCAGGAAGTTCGTCCCGATCCTGCTGCTCTGCCTGATTTCGGGCGAGCTGGTGTTCAACAACGTCACCGAGCTCAAGGCGATCGACAAGGAAGTGCTCTATTCCACCAAGGCATCCTATGAGCCTGCCATCGAAGGCGGCAGAGAGGCTGTCAAGGTCATGAAGAACCTCGACAACGGTCTGTACCGCTCCGAAAAGACATTCTCCCGCTGCATCAATGACAATATGGCATACGGTCTGAAGGGTCTGACCCATTCCAGCTCCGTCATGAACACCCGCACCCTGAACTTCATCGAAACCCTCGGCTACAATTCCCGCAGCTACTACACCCGCTATGACGGCACGACCGAGCTCAGTGATTCCCTGCTCGGCATCAAGTATGTGCTCGATCAGGACGGTGTGGCGACCATGGGCGCCGGCGAGGAGCTCGATACCATCGACAACCGCAGACGTACCCTCCTGCACAGCGCCTACCCCAAGGTCGGTGAGTACAATTATACAGAGGTGAAGAAGGCTACCAAGACTACACCGGAGTCCACCATTGAGCATAACATCGGCATCTACCAGAATCCCAATGCCCTGTCTGTCGGCTATATGGTCAGCGATTCCCTGCTGAACCTCGACCATCTGGGCAATGACAACCCCTTCAACAGCCAGAACATCCTGTTCTCCACCATGCTCGGTGATACCCAGTTCCTGGAGGACGGCAGCATCGGCACGTTCAACAACTACTACAAGCGCATCGAGATCGAAGAGCCGGTGCTCGGCGCCGTTACCCTCTCCGACTACAACGGTCAGGCATGCTACACCAAGACCGGTGCCGGCGACCCGACGGTCGATTACCGCTTCACCGTTGAAAGCGACGAGGAGGTGCTGTTCTTCCTCAAGACCGAGAACGAGCAGCAGGTCAACCTCTGGCTGGGTGTCTACGATCCGGCAATTGATGATTACCACTTCGGCACCTGCGGCTTCGGTCAGTATTTCGAGACACACAACTACAGCATCCTGAGCCTGGGGCATTTCACCCCCGGCACCAAGGTTTCCCTGCGTATGACGGTTCTGGACAAGGACAATGCCACCATCGTCAAGGAGCCGTTCTTCTACTACTTCGACCGTGAGGCATATCAGAGAGACATCGACCGTCTCAAGACAAATCAGCTCCAGGTCACCAAGTTCCGCGATGATTATATCCAGGGTACCGTTACCGCGGATGCGAATCAGCTCCTGTTCACCTCCATCCCGTATGAGCCGGGCTGGACGGTCAAGGTAGACGGACAGAAGCTGTTCACCACCGGCGCTCCGGATATGGAGGAGGTCACCATCGTCGAGAACGGCGTGAACAAGACCATCAAGAAGGAAAAGCACCAGGCGCTCAAGGCAATGATCTATGTGCCGCTGACACCCGGAACGCACACGGTGACGATGTCCTACACGCCGCCCGGATTTGTGATGGGTCTGGTGCTGATGCTGATCGGCATCGCGATGTGCGTGGTATTCTACCACTACGACAGCCAGAACAACAAGGTGCTGCTGGCGAGAGCGAATTCCCGCAAGGCTGCACGCGCCCAGAGTGAGCGTGAGCAGAAGGCAAAGCAGAAGGCGGAAAAATCCGCCCCCAAGCCCGAGGAACCCGCCAAGGATGAGGATGATGACGACGAGGAGGATACTCCCGCCCCCGCTGACGCCTCGGATGTGCCCTCGGATGATCTGACGGCATAACGCAAAAGCCCTCCGAAACGAATCGGAGGGCTTTTTGTATGGATCTGATGGGATCAGGTGGCATCAAACATCGGGGTGGAGAGGTAACGCTCACCGGTATCCGGGAGAAGAACCACAATGTTCTTGCCCTTGTTCTCCGGGCGCTTTGCAAGCTGGATTGCTGCCCAGACTGCGGCACCGGAGGAAATACCAACCAGCACACCCTCGGATCTTGCAATGGTCTTGCCGATCTCGAAAGCATCCTCGTTCTCAACCGGGATGATCTCGTCATAGATGGAGGTGTTCAGCGTCTCCGGCACGAAGCCTGCGCCGATACCCTGAATCTTGTGCGGGCCTGCAACGCCCTCGGACAGTACCGGGGAGCCCTTCGGCTCAACAGCGACAACCTTCACGCCCGGATTCTTGGACTTCAGGAATGCGCCTGTACCGGACAGCGTACCGCCTGTGCCGACACCGGCTACGAAAATGTCTACCTTGCCGTCGGTTGCATCCCAGATCTCCGGGCCTGTTGTGCGCTCATGTACTGCCGGGTTAGCGGGGTTGGTGAACTGGGACGGGATGAAGCTGCCCGGAATCTCCTGTGCGAGCTCCTGTGCCTTGGCGATGGCACCCTTCATGCCCTTGGCGCCCTCGGTGAGTACCAGCTCTGCGCCGTATGCCTTCATCAGGTTGCGGCGCTCGATGCTCATCGTCTCCGGCATGGTGATAATCAGACGATAACCGCGGGATGCAGCCACAGATGCCAGACCGATACCGGTGTTGCCGGAGGTCGGCTCGATGATAACGCTGCCGGGCTTCAGCAGACCCTTCTCCTCTGCGTCATCGATCATAGCCTTGGCGATTCTGTCCTTGACGGAACCTGCGGGATTGAAATATTCCAGTTTAGCAAGAAGTGTAGCCTGAAGACCCTGTGCCTTCTCGAGATTGGTCAGCTCCAGCAGCGGAGTGCCGCCGATGAGGTCGGTAATGCGTGTATAAATCTTTGCCATGGTGATTTTCTCCTTTCGTGACAGGCAATACCTAGTAAATACTAATTGCCTATCTGCTTTGTATGATTACAGTATAACACAGGGCGCCGGATTTGTCAAGGGGTTTTTGGAAAGTTTTTTATCCGGGCGGGAGGCGCCCCCTCCGCCGCCATTCGGCGGCACCTCTCCCGCAAGCGGGGTGCAGGGGGCGCAGCTTTCTGTATCTCCCGCAAGCGGGGTGCAGGGGGCGCAACTTTCTGTATCTCCCCCCGCGTGAGGGCGCGGGGGCGAAAGCCCCCGCAAAGCGGGGTGTTCTGTATCTCCCCCGCGTGAGGGCGCGGGGGCGAAAGCCCCCGCAAAGCGGGGTGCAGGGGGCGCAGCCCCCTGCATCTTCTCCCCCTCCCCTCGGGGAGGGGGCTGGGGGGTGGGGGCGGCAGGAACGATTTTCCCCCTTGACAACGGCACCGAACTGTGCTATAATAAATTCGTAACGGGCCCGTAGCTCAGCTGGGAGAGCGCCGCGTTCGCAATGCGGAGGTCAAGGGTTCGATCCCCTCCGGGTCCACTTCATAGAAAAAGCTCCTGAATGTACGGATTTCGTATTCAGGAGCCTTTTTTTGCCTTGACATCATCACGGATTCATGCTATAATAAGAGTAATCATGCAATTTGCACGGAATTATTTGATACGAATATATCGGAATCTAGCTATTTGTATAAATATCCACCCCGTTTTCCGTGCAAAATACCAGAGAAAGAAGGAATACTATGTTTTTTCAGAAGGACATTGAGACGATGTCCCGTCAGGAAATCGAGGAGCTCCAGCTCAAAAAGCTGAAACATCAGGTACAGTACTGCATGGACAATGTGCCGTTCTATCACAAGCGCCTGACCGAGGCGGGCGTGACAGCGGACAAGATCAAATGCCTGTCCGATGTGCAGTACATCCCGTATACCACTAAGGCGGACATCCGCGACAACTACCCCTATGGGCTGTTCGCGGTGCCGATGAACAAGATCGTCCGCATCCACGCATCCTCCGGTACGACCGGCAAGCCCACTGTTGTCGGCTATACACGCCATGATATTGACATCTGGAGCGATACGGTTGCAAGATTCTGCGCGGCTGTCGGCGTCAACGAGAATGACATCGCACAGATCTCGTTCGGTTACGGTCTGTTCACCGGTGCGCTGGGTCTGCACTATGGTCTGGAAAAGCTGGGCTGTGCGGTCGTTCCGATCAGCTCCGGCAACACCAAGAAGCAGGCGATGATCCTGAAGGATTTCGGCACCACTGTCCTGATCTCCACCCCGTCCTATGCGATGTATATGAGCGAGGTCGCACACGAGTGCGGCATCTCCAACGAGGATCTCAAGCTCCGCGTGGGTCTGTTCGGCTCCGAGGGCTGCACGGATGCGCTGCGCGACAAGATCGAGAAGGGCTTCGGTCTGTTCTCGACCGATAACTATGGCATGAGCGAGCTCCAGGGTCCGGGCGTATCCGGCGAATGTGAGTACCGCTGCGGTCTGCATATCGCGGAGGATCACTTCCTGCCGGAGATCATCAACTCCGAGACAGGCGACGTCCTCGAACGCGGCGAAAAGGGCGAGCTCGTTATCACGACGCTGTCCAAGGAGGGTATCCCACTCCTGCGCTACAGAACCAAGGACATCACCCGCATCCATTATGATACCTGCAAGTGCGGACGCACCCATGCGCGTATGGAAAAAGTACAGGGCAGAAGCGACGACATGCTCAAAATCCGCGGCGTGAACGTGTTCCCGTCCCAGATCGAGTCCGTGATGGCGAACATCGAGGGCATTTCCCCGCACTATGAGCTGATCCTGACCCGCAAGAACTACACGGATTATCTGGAGGTGCGCATCGAGATCAACGACGAGAAGCTGCTGGAGAACTTTGCGCTGCTCGAATCCAAGCAGAAGGAAGCTGTGGACAAGCTGAAAACCGTCCTCGGCATCCAGGCAAAGGTCACCCTCGTGGCACCGCGCACGATTGCAAGATACGAGGGCAAGGCGAAGCGCATTATTGATAAGCGCAGCGAAGCGGAAGCATAAGCCCCCTAAGCGGGCAAATAGCCCGCAAAAAACTACCAGTACGAAAGGAACTATCCATGAAAGAATTAATGATCGGCAACGCAGCCGTTGCCAGAGGTTTATATGAAGCCGGCGTGGAGGTCGTGTCCAGCTATCCGGGTACGCCCAGCACCGAGATCACCGAGTTTGCATCAACCTACGACGACATCTACTGCGAGTGGGCTCCGAATGAGAAAGTCGCAATGGAGACCGCATTCGGCGCATCCCTGCGCGGCGTGCGTGCGGCTTGTGCCATGAAGCACGTCGGTCTGAACGTTGCCGCTGACCCGCTGTTCACCCTGTCCTATACCGGCGTGACCGGTGGACTGGTTGTCTGCGTCGCAGATGATCCCGGTATGCACTCCTCCCAGAACGAGCAGGATTCCCGTCACTATGCGATTGCGGCAAAGGTTCCGATGCTCGAACCGGCAGATTCCGCCGAGTGCAAGGAGTTCGCAAAGCTTGCCTTCGAGATCTCCGAGCAGTTCGACACTCCCTGCCTGCTGAGAATGTGTACACGTATCGCACATGCACAGAGCGTTGTGGAAAAGGGCGAGCGCGTCGTTCCGGAGAAGAAGCCCTATGAGAAGAACCCGCAGAAGTTCATCATGGCGCCGGCAAATGCCATCCGCCGCCATCCGTTCGTGGAGGAGCGCACCAAGAAGCTCACTGAATACGCTGAGACTGCCGCTGTGAACCGCATCGAGATGGGCGATACCAAGATCGGCATCATCGCGACCGGTGCGTGCTATCAGTACTGCAAGGAGGTATTCGGTGACGGCGCATCCATCCTCAAGCTCGGTATGGTCAACCCCCTGCCGGTGCAGAAGATCAAGGATTTTGCCGCCAAGGTCGAGAAGCTCTACGTTGTCGAGGAGCTCGACGGCGTGATCGAGACACACTGCAAGAATATCGGCGTTGAGGTCATCGGCAAGGAGCTCTTCACCCCGCTGGGCGAATTTTCCCAGAAGTCCATTGCAGAGGCATTCGGTCTCCCGGCAAAGGATTTCGTCACCGCTGATACCCAGATCCCGGTACGTCCGCCGGTTATGTGCTCCGGATGTCCGCACAGAGGCATGTTCTACATCCTCTCCAAGAACAAGATCACCGTCCTCGGTGACATCGGCTGCTACACCCTCGGTTCTGCGGCACCCCTGACCGCACTGGATTCCACGCTCTGCATGGGCGCATCCATCTCCGGTCTGCACGGCTTTGCCAAGGCTGCGGGCGGCGATGCTGACCACAACACCGTGTGCGTCATTGGTGATTCCACCTTTATGCATTCCGGTATGACCGGTCTTGCGAACATCGCCTACAACGGCTCCAAGGCAACCGTTATCATCCTCGACAACTCCATCACCGGCATGACCGGTCACCAGCAGAACCCGACCACGGGCTTCAATATCAAGGGCGATCCGGCAACCAAGATCAATCTGGAGGAGCTTTGCCATTCCCTCGGCATCAACCGCGTGCGCGTCGTGGATCCGTACAATCTCGAGGAGACCGAGAAGGCTGTCAAGGAAGAGCTTGCAGCAGACGAGGCATCCGTTATCATCAGCCGCCGTCCGTGCGTGCTCCTGAAATACGTCAAGCCCAAGAAGCCTGTATTTGTGGACAAGGACAAGTGCAAGTCCTGCAAGCGCTGCATGAAGCTCGGCTGCCCGTCCATTCATATCGGTGCAGACGGCAAGGCAGAAATTGACAAGACCCTGTGTGTTGGCTGCGGCGTTTGTGAGCAGCTCTGCCCGTTTGATGCCATCGGACACGCGGAGGACACCATGGCAATGCTGCCCCCGGCACAGTGCGTGGGTAAGTAAGATGGACAGAGCCGAAAACGCGGCGCTTTTGAAGCGCAAGAACAACTGCTGTCAGGCAGTCCTGCTTGCCTATGCGGATGTGCTGGGCAAGACCCCGGCAGAGCTTTGCACGCTCGGCAAGTGCTTCGGCGCGGGCATGGGCGGCATGGAGGGCACCTGCGGGGCGCTTGTCGGCGCGGAAATGGTGCTTTCCCTCACCGGCGGCAATATGATGCAGGCAAAGGCTTTGCATCAGAAATTCACGGAGCTTTGCGGCGCGTCGATCTGCAAGGATCTCAAAGGCGCAACAACCGGAAAGGTTCTCTGCTCCTGCGAGGACTGTGTGCGAAACGCTGTCAAAGCACTGGAAACTATCAGACAAATGAGCGTATAAGTTTATAAACTTCCAAACCTGCGGGTGCAGGGCTGCATAGTCCTGCCGAGGTGGGTTCAGGGAGGGCGAGCAGCCCTCCCTGAGCGGTCGCCTGCGACCGCAAAAAACTACCGATTAAAAGGAGTATCATCCTATGGAAACAAAAGGCATTGTGATCTGCGGTGTCGGCGGACAGGGTTCGCTGCTCGCAAGCAAGCTCCTCGGCAAGGTACTTGTCAACGAGGGCTATGATATTAAAGTATCCGAGGTTCACGGCATGAGCCAGCGCGGCGGCTCGGTTATCACCTATGTACGCTACGGCGAGAAGGTGTATTCTCCGGTCGTGCAGTCGGGCGAGGCGGATTTTGTGATCTCGTTCGAGCGCATTGAAGCGGCAAGATATGCGCATCTGCTGAAAAAGGGCGGTATCGTCATCACGAACACCCAGCGCATCGACCCGATGCCCGTTATCATCGGCGCGGCAGAATATCCGGAATCCATCCTCGACGAGCTGACCGCAAAGGGCGTGCAGGTTGAGGCAATGGATGCGCTTTCCCTCGCAGAGCAGGCAGGCTCCTCCAAGGCGGTCAACATCGTCCTGATGGGACAGCTTGCCAAGCATTTCCACATCGACTACGACAAGTGGATCGCTGCCATCGAGCAGACCGTCAAGCCGCAGTTCGTGGAGATGAACAAGAAGGCGTTCGAGCTGGGCTATAACGCTTAATTCACGGCAATATTAAACCCAAAGGAGGTTTTACTATGACAACACAGCAGCTTTCGATCTTTATGGAGAACAAGCCCGGACAGCTTGTCAAGGTCACAGAGACCCTGAAAAACGCCGGCATCGACATCCGCGCCATGTCCCTTGCGGACACGAAGGATTTCGGCATCGTGCGCATGATCGTCAGTGACACCGACAAGGCACAGGAGGCAATGCGCGACGCAGGCTTCATGTCTACCATCACGCAGGTCATGTGCATCGCGATGGACGACCACCCCGGCGGTCTGTCGAAGATCACCGAGCTCATGGCACAGGCGAATGTCAACATCGACTACCTCTACGCCTGCATCACCGTGATCGGCAAGGACGCCTACATTGTCATGCATGTGGACGACGAGAAGAAGGCATCCAAGTATCTCGCAGATGCCGGCATCAAGATGGTCAGCACTGCGGACATTGCAAACCTCAAGTAACAAAAAAGCTCCTCCGGGATTCCCGGAGGAGCTTTTTACATCCGCCCCGGCAGCTCAGGGCGTCTGGTTGTAGAACCCATCCTCATAAGCCCACAGCGACGTCCGCAGACCCTGTGAACCGAAGGTCAGCCGCACCCTGCAGATCGTTTTCTCCTGCAAGAGCTGCCCGCAGCTGACCTTCTCTCCCAATTGCTCATTGCCGAATCCCGCATACGTCACATACTGCGCCCGCATCCCCCGGCAGGAAAACTTGTTCCGGTAGGTCAGCGCATAGCCGGGATTCATGACAAACTGCTTGTCAAAGCCGATCTGCTTGTGCCGCACGATCTGGAGCGCCCGCGCCGCGAGGTTCTCCTCCTGATAGACATTCGGCGTGCCGTCCGTATCCTCCATGTGGATATGGCTGATGAGCCTGGTGGAATCCAGCACCTCCCCCGCCGTGACAATCCCGGTCGGCGCATGCACCGCCGCATCCGGATCGAGCGTGAAGCACACCTGATTGTTCCGCACAAACGGATAGCGGTTCGCCAGCTTGTAGACGAACACGCCCACGCAGTCCCAGAGACTCGTGCCGTCCTTAACGAACACATAGCCCGTCTGGGCATTCGCCTCTGCGGTCACATGCGGGATCGTGTAGAACCCCGAAATCAGGCTTTGCAGCGTAAGATTCGTGTGCAGACCCGGCTCCAGCTCATTCTGCGTCAGGAGCGAGGTGAACGTCCGGCTCTGCACGCGCAGGAGCCAGACACCGTTCTGCCGGATCTTCTCCACATGGTCGGCAATTCCGAGGAAAATGCATGCACCCTCCCACCAGAGCTCGATCTGTGTCGCGGCGCAGTCGTCGGCATTCTCATCCGTGAGAAAAACGCCCTGCAGGGATTCGTAGGGCGTGTAGATCTCGCGTTCCAGCCGCAGACTCAGGCAGGCAAGCGCATCATGACAGGTCTGATCCGTGCGGATCCGCAGCACCGGCGCACTCATGGCGTATCCCCCGTATCCAGCGCGGTCTGCGTGCAGAACACCAGCGTGACCTCCGCGGCAACGTCATGCAGTCCCAGCGTATAGCCGATGAGCCGCATCCCCTGACAGCGCAGTCCCCCCAGCCAGACCGTGCGCGTCGCACCGGAGCGCACGGCGGCATCGAGTGCCGCCGCGACCTGCGCAAACTGCGCGGCAGGCGGTGCAAGCTTACCCTTGACCGCAATGCGCGTTCCCTTGGGATAGACCGCCGCGATTGCCGCATCGCCCTCTGCGGTGCCCTGCTCGCGCAGCAGGCAGCCGCCGGTGATCTGATACTCCTGCAAATGGAGCGTTACCGTGCCGAAAGTCACGGCAAAATTCTGCATTGCGTGAATCCATGTCATGCACCCTCACTCCCTTCCTCCACGAACAGACAGCGCAGGCGGAAATCCCCCTGCATGACGACCCGTCCGAGCTTGTCGTCGGCACAGGGCGGGCGCACGTCGCAGAGGACAGCGCCCGCAGTCTCCATGCGCGGGAGAATGACCGTATCGTAATACGCCTGCGCGGTTTCCAGCGGCTCCGAAACGGGGATGAGCACGGAAACCTGAAACACCGCCGTTGCCGGATACGCCTTGACGGCGGTGCTGTCCAGACCGGCGGGAAATACCGGCTCGATCTGGACGGATTTTGGGGACACCACCGCGAACAGCGTCCGCGACTTGTCCCGCACCGGCACCGCATCAAAGGACGGATAGATCTCCTGTTCATCCTCTCCGCGCAGGATGCCCAGAACATAGGCAAGCAGACCCTCCATGCACTCACCCCCTGCATCCGAAAAATACAAATACAGGATCCTCCAGCAGATCCGCGCACAGCTTCTGGTAGGAAAACACGAGCTGCTTGGCAAAGCGCACCTGCTGCTCGTAATCGCTGGTACGGCGGATCGTACCGGCATAGGTGGCAAGCGCCTTTTCGCGTGCGCCGAAGATCTGCGTATAGCGGAGATTGGCGATTGCCGCCGCGAGATAATTGAGCCGTGCCTCTGTGCCGGCGGCATCCGGGCGAAGCTGCTGTGTGACCTCCTCAACCGCCGCGGTCAGAATGGGCTGATAGGTCACGGTGTCCTCCTCGCCGGAGAACAGCGTGAACAGTGCGCCGACAGTGGTTGTATTCATGCGCATCCCTCCTTCTCCGGGGTGTGGGTTATCGCTGACAGAAGGCGTCGAGCTGCGGATCCGCCGCGCTCCCGGCAAGCTGAAGCTCCGCCTCGCACGGCTGCTCCTCAAGCAGGGCACGCTTCATGGTCATCAGCTCCGCGATGTCCATCTTGTTTGCCGCAAGGCAAAGCGCCTTGGAGACGTGCCCCTGTCTGCCGCAGAGACTCAGCACCTCGCTGCGCAGCATCTCCTCGACCTCCTGCATCAGTGCATCCTTTTCCATACCGGATTCCTCCTCTCCGTGAAACTGCTTGGTCACGCCCGCATTCACCTGTGCGGGCACCGCGACAAAGCTCCATTCATAGGCATCATCGATATTTTCCAGCACCGTATGGCAGAGCATTCCGTCATACAGGCGCCCCGGCACATGCGCACAGCCCTGTGCCGAGCGATCCGCGCCGCAGACCGAGCAGGTGCGCCGTCCCGCGCTGCACGAAACGCTGACCTCCTTCTTGATGCCGCCCTCGATCTCGCGGATGAGGTCGGCATTGGAGTCTGTGCGGATCATATAGGCACTCGCCTTGAGTGCCGCATAGGGTCTGCCGTCGCGGGTGCGCCGGTTCCCGTCGGTTTCGATGCGTGTATCAAAAATCCGCGCCGTCTGGGAGCCGGAGCGCAGGTCATGGTCAAAAATGCCCGTTTTCCCGACAAACAGCCCCGCCATCTCCGAGAGCGCCTCATCCGAGAAGCGCTCCAGATCACGGTCGATGTCGTTATCGCAGAGGGTCACGTCGAACAGATAGACCTCCTCCGCCGTATGCTCCCTGCGCGTAAAGCGGTTCAGTTTTTCCAGTGCTTCCATGCTTTTCCCCCTTTTTGGATTTTGGGGAACGCACCTATACCGGATCGGCTAAACTCACTCTGCTTCACGTCGTTCGTCACGCCGATCCCGGTGCTTTTCCCCCAAACCCCCTGATTTAGACTTGGGGGAACGCAGCGCGTTAAGGCTTGAGGCTAAAGCTCACATCGCAAGACGATGCTCGCTCACGCCCCAAGGCGCTGCTTTTCCCCCAAACCCCCTGGATTATACCGCCGGAGTCAGCTCCATGACCTTGACAGCGCCGTCCATAAGTCTGCGGAAGCCGATATTCACGGACACACCGATGCAATCGAGCTGGCGGTCGATGAGCTTATCGGTTTCAAGCACCACATCGGAGCTCTGGATCTGCTCCAGCGCGAAATCCGTATCCACGCCGATCACGGCAGTATCGTCCATCGCCTGACAGCAGATGAGCTGGGTGCCGAACGGCAGGCGGATCTGGGTCACATCCTGGGAGGATGCCTTGAGCATCTGGTTCATGACGAGGATATCCGCCACAACCGACGGACACGCCAGCAGCGCCTTCATATTGAAACCGCTGAACTTGCCGTACAGTCCCGCAAGATCGGCATACGTCAGCGTTGCACCCGCGATATTCGACGGCGTCAGGCTGTCGGTGAGAACGTCGAGCGCATCGGTGAGGATGCTGTTGGAAAGCTCCCTGCCGACCTCGCGGAGCATGAGCGCGAACACATCGAGCTTCTGCTGGCGCACCGCCTCATAGGTCGCGCTGATGCATCTGCCGTACTTGGACAGCGTCACAGTGCTGCTTGCCTCCGCGATGGAGGAGCCGGGCATCGGATCGCCCTGATCGGTGGTGGAATACGCATCCGTCTCGGTCAGTTCAATACCCTGGTAGCGGTTCGAGCCGCAGCGGGTGACAACCGCCGCCAGATCATGCAGAACGCTCTCCTGCATCCCCTGCAGCACGGCGCGGCGGACAAATTCCGGGAACAGCACCGCACTCTCGGTCGTGGTGAAGAACTTCTCCACGCGGTCACAGCCCGGACCGCTCACGCGGATGTCGAAGCGCTTGAGCTGACGCTCATAGGCATCCAGACGCGCCATCGGGGTGCCGGCATACTGCGCGGACGGATCCGCCTCCTCCAGCGCCTGAAGAAAGCTCTTGTTGGCGAGATGGTACATACCCTTTTCCAGTCTGAGTTCATTGTACATAACCCAATCCTCCTTTAATCTGATTCTCTGGTGAGTCTCTGCTCGATTTCCGCCGCCTGCGCATTGGCAAGGCGTGCCTTGGCGAGCTCGACCTCGTCCTGTAGATTAATATTATCCCAGACGACCTTCACCTGCGCATAGCAGCCGTTCACCTGCAAATACATCCGCGCAATGCGGCAGATCACAGGCTCGAGCAGCCGGCGGTAATACTCCAGCTCGGAGGTCAGAATATCCGCCTGCTGCGTGCTCATGCGCTCCGTGGACGACCAGGACAGTCCCAGCAGGAACGGCGGCACGGACAGCTTGGAGAGCATCTCCTCTAAGAGCTGCCGCACGGGAATTTCCGTCGGCGGCATGGAGCCCTCCGCGCCGATAACTTTGATATCCACATCTCCGACGCAGACAAAATCCCGGATTTCGCCGTTTTTCGCCGCATGCATCCCGTCCGACCATTCCTGTGCAATGACCTTGGCACGCTCCCCCGCATACGCCATATCGGCGGCATCCGGCGAAGGGCGGTACGTCACCGCATAGCGGATATTCCCGGCGCGGTCATAATTCTGCCCGACGCACTCATAGATGCGCATCAGGATATTGGCGAACACCGGCAATCCCTGTAACAGCGACACGCCGTAAATCCCGCCGACCGGGGGTTTGAGCGCAGAAAACAGGATGCGCTCCGGGTGCGGGAGAACGATCTCCCCGTCCGCCGTGCGCAGCACATACTGCCGCTGCATGGCATGGGCACCCGGGCGCACGCCCACATCCGTGATTCTGCCGTTCCAGAGTCCCGCGATGCGGGTGCCCCTTTTGTCGAGCACGATCTCACCGACAGCGTTGCCATAAACCAGCAGGCTGTCCAGATAGCAGTCGATGAAGCTGTACACCGACTGTCCCGTCAGCCCGACCGGCACCTCCTGCAAAAAGCGGTCGAGTCCCTCCTGATAGGCGGGATCCTCACTTTCCACAGAAAACGAACCGATGAGCCGCACAAGCTTGGAAATCGCCGCATCGACCAGCGGCACGACCCTGCGAACCCGTTCAAACAGCTCATAGCTGTAGAGCGCGACGGGATAGCTCTGCCGGCATTCCAGCCCGCGCACAGCCGTCTGCACCGCTGGAAGCGCCGGCTTTTCGCGCTTTTTGAATAGCTTCATGTTTCTCACCTCTTTTTGGATTTGGGGGAACGCGCCTATACCGGATCGGCTAAACTCACTCTGCTTCGCGGCGTTCGTCACGCCGATCCCGGCGCTTTCCCCCAAACCCCCTGTTTTAACTTGGGGGAACGCACCTATACCGGATCGGCTAAACTCACTCT
>ONEQ01000324.1 GCA_900316885.1 uncultured Eubacteriales bacterium
CTCCTTGCCTCAGATTCCGGGATTATGAATTGAAATGCGGATAGTCCAGCATGTGCGAGAGCAGCGCAATATTCACCGCTGCCTCCACGCAGGGCACCATACGCGGCACGATGCATGCCTCCGCACCCAGCTCTGCGTCGAGCTTTTCGGACTGCATCGTGGAGAGGTTCACCGTCTCCTGCACCGACCGGATGGACGGCGTGGGCTTGAATGCCACGCGCAGGATGATCGGCATACCGGAGGAAATGCCGCCGAGGATACCGCCGTGATGATTCGTCACGGTGCGGATATGCCCGTGGTCATCCACATAGAACTCATCATTGTGCTGACTGCCGACCATTTCCGCCGACTTGAAGCCTGCGCCGAATTCAATACCGCGCACACCGGGGATACCGAAAATCATCTGCCCGATAGTGTTCTCTATGCCGTCGAAGATCGGTGAGCCGATGCCCGCCGGAACATTGACTGCCGCACATTCCACGATACCGCCGAGTGATTCGCCGCCCGCAGATGCCGCACGGATATCCTCAAGCATGTCCGTACCCTTGTCAAAATTGATGACCGGAAAACTCTTGCTCCGGACCGCTACAAGATCATCCTTTGTCACGTTCACATAATCGAATTCATCGTCACGGATGCCGTGGATCTCGAGTGCGTGCGCACCGACATAGATGCCGCGGCGCTCCAGAATCTGCCCGCAGACCGCACCTGCAAAGCAAAGCGGCGCTGTCAGGCGGTCGGAGAAATGTCCGCCGTCGCGGATGTCATTGAAGCCGCGGTAGCGGAGCGTTCCGGTATAATCGGCATGACCCGGACGCGGAAGCCGGTTGAGACGCGACATATCTGGTGCCGCTTCCACCCTGGGGTTCTGGATAAAGGCACACAGCGGCGAACCGGTCGTCCGGTCATTCAGGATACCGGACAGGATCTGCGTGAACTCTGCGCCCTCATGCACGCCGGGATAGCGGCGCTCCATGAACTGGTGCAGCTTCTTTGCCTCGATGAATTCTCCCGGCGGGAGATTATCGACGGTCACGCCGATCGCAGGTCCCTGCGCCTCACCGAAAATCGAGACAGAGATCCGGTTATTCCAAATGGATGCCATTGGTAATGCCTCCTAAGCTTTGATAGTCCTCGAAAAATGCAGGATAGGATTTTTCGACACAGTGTGCGCCCCTGACGAGCACATCACCGGATGCCCGCGTCGCAGCGATTGCAGCACACATGGCAATGCGGTGATCCCCCGCACTGTCCACAGTACCGCCCGTGAAGCCGGAAACCGGTGTGATTTCCAGCCCGTCCGGCGTGATCTGCACCTTGCCGCCAAGGGCATTCAGGAGCGCCGCCGTCGTTTCGAGCCGGTCACTCTCCTTGATGCGCAGGCGCTCTGCCCCATAAATGCGCACATTGCGCGGGCAAAGGGATGCGGCAACGGCAAGGATCGGCACCAGATCCGGGATGTCCGCTGCATTGACGAGAAGTTTTTCTTCTATATTATACCACATCTGATCCAGGATTTCAACAATTTTCCGGTCACCCTGCACCGATTTTTTCGGAACGTTCTCCAAAGTGACGGAATTTCCAAGCGCATTGGCAGCAAAAAAGAATGCTGCCTGCGAGAAATCGCCCTCTACAGCAAGGTCATGCGCCTGATACACCTGATTGCCGGGGATGTGATAGCCGGATTCCGTTTCCATAACCGTCACGCCGAAACGTGCCATGCAGTCAATGGTCATGTCCGCATAGGGCTTCGACTGGAGGGGCGAGGTCAGAACAATGTCCGAATCCCCGTCCAGCAGAGGGAGTGCGAACAGAAGTCCCGTGATGAACTGCGAGGAAATATCCCCCTCCAGAGAAAAGCTGCCGGATTGCAGTCTGCCCTCGATCGTAAAGGGCATGGTATTCGGATAGTCAAATGCAATGCCCTTGGGCGGGAGCTCACGCAGATATGGCGTGATCGGGCGTTCAGGGAGTCTCCCCTGCCCCAGAAAGGTCGTTTTCGTGCCGAGTGCCGCCGCGACCGGGATCAGGAACCGCAGGGTCGAGCCGCTTTCGCAGCAGTCGGCAGCCGCCTCTGCCG
>ONEQ01000032.1 GCA_900316885.1 uncultured Eubacteriales bacterium
CAGATGCCCAGCGAGCCTGCGAGCGCGGGCAGTCGCTTATGCAAAGCTCCGAAAAATCTGTGGCACATCTGACGCACTGTCCTTTGTGCGGTATTGCCTAAAAAACCGGAAAGGACGCATCCTCTCCGGTTTTTTGTTATTCAGCTTCAGGAACCTCCGGCTCCGGGTAATGCTCCACGGCGCTGACGATGATCTTTGCCGTGCCCTCGATGCCGAGCATGCCGGTATTCAGGCAGAGCGCATAATTGCCCTTGTCGTGCCAGTTGCCGCCGGTGTTGATGTTGTAGAACTTCTCGCGGCGGTTGTCGATGCGCGGCAGGATCGTGTCGATGTCCTTCGCGGGGACATTGTAGGTATCCCGCGCATATTTCAGGCGGAAGGTACGCGGTGCATAGGCAAATACTGCAAACCGGTAGGGATTGTCCCGCAGAATCCAGTTGGCGCATCGTCCGACAATGACGCAGCTTCCCTGTTCAGCGAGTTCCTTGATGATCTGTGTTTCGGTGATGTAGAGCTGATCGGATACGGGGATGTTATCCTCCATCGTCCGTGCCGGATTGGAATTCATCAGCAGCGCGTACAGAAAGCTCTTGGGAGAAGTCTCCTCCGCGCCCTCCAGCTTGGACACCGGGATGCCCAGACGCTCCGATGCCATATCCAGAATTTCGTGGTTATAGAACGGGATGCCGAGTGCCTCAGCTACCTGCTTGCCGACAATGCTGCCGCCGCTTCCGTATTCCCGCTCAATGGTAATGATCGGATGTTTCATTGCGTTTCCTCCTGACTTTTGAGATTCGCGGTCCGCTCACCGCAATGGCAATCTATGCATTACATTCCTGCAAATATGACCGTATGTTTATTATATCACAATTTTTACAAAATTGCATCCGAAAAACGAAAATAATTGGGTGTTTTCGGATTTTCTGCATTTTACCCAAAATAGCCGCCGACATTTTGTGCACCTTTTCTCGCGAATTGCACGTCCCGGGGAATCCGCGGAAACCGAAATCTGTGAAAAATTCCGATTTTTGGCGATGTTCATAATTTGGACATAATTCCGCCCGGAAAATATGCTATAATGTAGGATGAATCAGAATAGAACCTTGTTCCTTACAGAAAGGATGGATATTATGAAACCGACTGGCAGACGCCTTGCCGCGTGGATGACAGCACTCGTGACGGGGTGTACGCTGATGACCGGATGTATGGAGAAACTCATCGGACCGGCACCGACTCCGTCCAACCTGCCGACAGGCACCGTCAGCATCGAAGAAACAGCGGAGAACGCAGCGGGCGAAACGGCAGCGGCTGAAACAACTGCTGATCCCGATAAACCGCTGGTGACAGGGCATAAAAGCCCCATCGAGACGGTGACCTCACAGCTCGGCTCGCAGGTGGATGTGGACGGCATGCTCGACCGTGACAGCGAGACTGAGGAGGGCAAGAACTTCCAGACACCGCTTGCAGGGCTCATCCAGCAGGGGGATCTGGTCAGTTCGTTCACATTTGTATTCTATGCCGCAGACGGCGTTTCCAATATCGGTGAATTCAAGGGCGGATGCGGTATCTCCGTTTCGGAGGACTGTCCGGCGGCGACGGATCCCGGCTGGTATCAGTCCGGCGATTTCACTGCACAGTCGCAGGGCAGCTATCTTGAGGTGACATGGCATGTGCCGGATGATGTGGCGCCGTATATCAATGCCGGCGGTGCCGTCCAGATCGGCTACTGGTGGGGCAATTACGGGATGCTCAACATCAAGAACGTGATCTGCACCTACACCCGTACCGCACAGCTTCCCGTGGACAGCACGCAGACGATCTCCCTGCGGAAAACGCTCAACTTCAACAACGATGCGACCAAGACCGTGAATATTCCGCTGAGCGATGTGCTTGGCTCGGACGGCGTGCCGCAGGCGATCACCTTTGACATCACCGGCCAGAACGGATTCCGAAAATTTACCGGCGCATTTGGTATTTCGAGCCGGACGGGCATGAACATGTCCGAGACAATCGCTGTTCTGACGGATTCCAACAGCCTGTCCCTGACGTGGATTCTCCCGGAGAAATTCACCTATGAGGTGCCGCTCGGCAGTGCAGAGGCACAGCTTGCCTACTGGTGGAGCGAGGCAGGGGACATCACACTGAACTCGGTTACCGTGAAATACAGCAGCGGTGTCGCAGAACGACCCGATGAGCCGGTGCAGCCGGTAATCGCTGCGCCGCAGGAGGTGGACAGCATGAGCACAGAGGGAAGGGCAGCGGCAATTGCTGCCGATATCAGGGTTGGCTGGAACCTCGGCAATACGCTTGACAGCTATGACAAGGAGAACAAGAAGGTTGATTTCGAGACGTACTGGGGCAATGTCAAGACCACGAAGGCAGTCTTTGATGCGGTCAAGGCAAAGGGCTTCAATGCCGTGCGCATCCCGGTATCGTGGACGAATCATCTGAGCGCTGACAATACGATTGACAAGGAATGGCTTGACCGTGTGCAGAATGTTGTGGACTATGCGATGCAGGATGATCTCTATGTCATTCTGAACATGCATCACGACGATTACACCTGGCTGCATCCCGTCTATGCAGAGGAGGCGGCAGTCACCGCGAAGTATGTGCGCATCTGGGAGCAGATCGCTGAGCGCTTCAAGGATTATGACACCAAGCTCCTGTTCGAGGGCATGAACGAGCCCCGTATGGTCGGCTCTGCGAATGAGTGGACCGGCGGCACGGAGGAGGAGCGCGACGTTATCAATCATCTGCTGGCGAAATTTGTTTCGACCGTGCGTGCATCCGGCGGCAACAATGCCGACCGCACGCTGATAGTAACGACCCATGCGGCGTCCATCACGGATGCGGCAGTCAACGGTCTGGTGCTCCCGGATGACGGCAATCTGATCGTATCCATTCACAACTACGCACCGTGGAAGTTCACCACGAAGGAATATCCGAATGAGCGCCGCTTTGACAACAAGGGCAAGGAGGAGCTGAACAAGCAGTTTGAAATGCTGTTCTCCCGTTTTGTGAGTCAGGGTGTGCCGGTTATCATCGGTGAATTCGGTGCGGAGAGCAAGGACAATGACAGCGACCGTGATGCTTATTATACCTATTATGTACAGACGGCGGCACGGTACCGTATTCCGTGCTTTGTATGGGATAACGGCATTTCCACGAGCTATGCGCTGCTTGACCGCACCAGGAACACCTGGTTCGGCAACGGCATTGCAGATGCAGTGATGCAGGGCGTAAAATAACGGACAACAGGAGAGAGGGCTGCCTCTCTCCTGTTTTTCTGTCGGTGCAGAAAAGGTTGGGGCGGAGGGGCGCCAGTCTCGGATAAGGTTTCTGCACCATCAGCGCAGAAACCGTGGGGGCGGCGGGGCGCAGCCCCGCCATTATCCCTCCCCCGCTTGCGGGGGGAGGTGCCGCCGGCAGGCGGCGGAGGGGGCAAATACGCAAGAGTTGACAAATCCAGCCAACTGTGCTATAATACAAGGGTATGCATAAGAATCTATCAATATCAATAGGAGAGATGTTTCAGATGAGATGCAAATACTGCGGAAAACCGCTTGATGATGACGCTGCATTCTGCAAATACTGCGGCGAGCATAACCCCGCACCGCGGAGACGCCCGTCCAATGGCAGCGGCAGAAGCACAGCTTCAGGAAGACCCGCATCCTCCACCGGCAGAAGACCTGCCGCAGGGGCACAAGGCAGCTCCCGCAGACCGACCGGCTCTGCCAAGCACCCGAATACGACGACTACCACAACACGCCGCAGACAGGCACCGCCTCCGGAGCCTGAGAAGGTATCCGTACTGGATCAGATGCCGAAGTGGGTGATCCCGACCGCAGTCGCAGCCGCAGCTGTGCTGATCGTCACCGGTGTCATTATGGTGTTCAATACACATAAGGGCGATGTGAATAAGATCGAGGTTCCCCCGGAAACGGATGTTGTCATGACCGATCCGCCGACGGAAACTGTCGAAGAAACGGAAACCGAGACGGAAACAGAGGTTTACACCGAGCCGACCGATGCGCCGTTTGATTCGGATTCCACATGGGCGCAGTCCTACTACAGCGCAATTCTCGACTTCGAGAAGGCGAACAAGGAGGTCAGCCCCAAGGCGATGAAATACCGCCTGCTCTATATCAATGACGATGAGATCCCGGAGCTCTACATGCAGGCAGGCGACAACTCCAGTCTCTATACCATCGTGAACGATGAGGCGAAGCCGATTCTTGAGGCAAAGCGTCAGTCCGATGAGCGTCTGCAGGGTATCCGCACGCGCCGCGGTCTGTTCCTGACCTACAGCAAGGACGGCGAGACGGAGACATATACGGTCAACCGTCTGCGCACGGGCGAGGTTACCCCGCTTGAGACGTATATTTCCGAGGACAGCAGCTACACGATCAACGGTTCCTCCGTGGATCTGGTGGAGTTCACCCAGCAGGTTCGTGCAAAGCAGGCGAATTATCAGTTTAACGGCGTGCAGCTCCTGAACAAGGCGGACATGCTGGAAGCGCTCAAGAAATCCGTGGACAGCGATGATATTCCGGAGAAGGCACCGGATGAGGAGGATGTGGTAATCGAGACGATCGATCCGGATTCCGCATCCGACGATGATGAGCAGATCAGCCGCACCGGTACTGCGCGGTTCGAGGTGTATTCCGGTATGCTGACCTGGTCCGAGGCACAGGCAAAGTGCAAGGCGAAGGGCGGTCATCTGGCGTACATCAAGTCCAAGGCGGATTATGATGCTGTTATGGCAGCGATCAAGAAGGCAGATTCCGGTCTGATCTATCTTTGGGTCGGCGGCAAGACGACCATCACAGACAGCGGTGTCAAGGCAAGCTGGACGGATGGCAGCTCGACGCGCTATCTGGATGATGAGAAGCTCTGGTTCGGTCATGAGCCCTCCGGTAAGGACGGCGACATCCGTGAGCCGTACATGATGCTCTGGAACCCGAACGGTGAGCGCTGGTCCTTTAACGACAACAGCGATTCGTGCGTGAAGATCTATTCCTCCGGCACGATGGGCTATGTCTGCGAATTTGACGAATAAACACAGAAAATGCCGTACATTCCGGGAATGTGCGGCATTTCTTTGTTATAATGGGTTATGCAGGGGCACACCGCAGGGGCTTGGGGCGCCAGCTCCAAAAGCGGGGTGCAGGGGGCGCAGCCCCCTGCATCTTCTCCCCCTCCCCCTTGGGGGGAGGGGGCTGGGGGGTGGGGGAACCTTAGAACAGCCCCCTTCCAATAGTATCCAAAAACTTTTGAGATTATTTAAAACTTTAAGAATTTTTTAAGAAAACCCCGGTATAATTAAGACAATCCCAAGGGAAGTGCAGACCGCATAGAAAACTGGCAGCGCTTCTGAACCATTTATGAGGGAGATTGGGAATACCGGAATTTCGCCGATCCTGGAACGCTTCCATGTGAGATTCGCCGCACGGGTCGCACAGGATCTGAACCTTGCGTCGGCGGGATACGGTTTCTTTGAAAGGGTAAATCGTTTACGATCTAATGCAAACAGAAAAGGGGTTACATTATGAAGAAAATGAACAGTATCACCAAGAAGCTCATGACCGCAGCAGCGGCAGCCGTAATGTGTGCAGCGATCCCGGTGATCTCCGCATCCGCAGCACAGACACTCGCAGGCGACGTGAACAACGACGGTAAGGTCGATATTATGGACCTCATCAGCTTCACCAAGTACATCCACGGTTATAACAAGTACGACCAGCAGGCATTCGATAATGCCGATATGAACGGCGACGGCGAGGCGGATGTATTCGACCTCGGTCTGATGAAGAAGGCAGTTGTCAGCGGCAGCTCCACACAGCCGACCGAGCCCACACAGCCGACGGAACCCACCCAGCCTACTGAGCCGACCACTGAGCCGACCTCCGAGCCGGCAGCCTCCACAGGCGTTGTCACATCCATCACCTTCGACGGCACCAGCGTCAAGCTTGCAGACGCTGAGGGCAATGCAGTCGATGCGAAGAATGCCTCCAATGTCACCGTGGACGGCGCGTATGTGACCATCACCAAGGCTGGTACGTATTCCGTTTCCGGCAAGTGCGACGAGGGTCAGATCAAGGTCAATACCGACAACACCGCAGAGCCGACCGCAGTCGTTGAGCTGAGTCTTGAGGGACTGACACTCTCGAATTCCACCGTGGCTCCGATCTATGTGGAGAATGTCGGTGACGAGGCAGTCATCTCCGTCAAGAACAAGACCGAGAACACCATCTCCGATGGCAAGACTCACACCGATACCTACCAGAACAGCGACGGCGAGACCAAGACCTGCGCAGCAGCAATCTACGCACGCGATGATCTCAAGATCAAGGGCAAGGGTACCCTGATTGTCAACGGCAACGCCGAGGACGGTATCGTATCCACCAACGACCTCAAGATCTGGAACGGCACCATTACCGTCAATGCAGCCGATGACGGCATCCGCGCGGATTCCGTGAAGATCGGTGATGCGGACGATGCAGTCTCCGCAGGCGGTAAGGGCTACGATAACCTGAAGGTCACTGTCAAGACCAACAACGGCACCACCGGCGGCGACGGCATCAAGGCAAGCTCCACCAAGGAGGGCAAGGGCTTTGTCACCATCAACGGCGGTACAATTGAGATCAATTCCTATGCAGACGGCATCCAGGCAGAGCAGACCTTCACCATGAATGACGGCGACCTGACCATCACCACCTATCAGGGCAGCGGCTACACCGCATCCGGCACCACCACCGGCGGCAACACGAATCCGTGGGGCGGCGGCATGGGAGGTATGGGCATGGACGGCAATGCCAACAAGACCGACATCTCCGCCAAGGGCATCAAGGCTGTGGGTCTGTACGATGCAGCCGGCACGACCTGGCAGTCCGCAGGTGACATCACTGTCAACGGCGGTACGATCAAGATCGATTCTTCGGACGATTCCCTCCACTGCGGCGGCAGCATGAGCATCCTCGGCGGTACCTTCACCATCGCAACCGCTGACGACGGCTTCCACTCCGACCACGAGCTGACCATCGGCACCAAGGATTCCGGCAAGTACGACGATGTACAGATCTATGTTTCCAAGTGCTACGAGGGTATTGAGGGCGTGACCATCAATCAGAATTCCGGTACGGTTTACATTGTATCCGGCGACGACGGTTACAATGCCGCAGGCGGCAATGACGGTTCCGGTAACGGCAATACCAACCCGTGGGGCGGCGGCTTCGGCGGCATGAGCTCCTCCACCGGTACTCTGAATATCAACGGCGGTCTGGTTGTTGTCAACTCGGCAAACGGCGACCATGACGCGATCGACTCCAACGGCGACATCAACCTGAACGGCGGCTTTGTATACGCAAACGGTCAGGAGCCTCTGGACTGCGGCGACGGCGGCTACTCCATCAAGTACAACGGCGGCAGCGTCATCACCATGACCGCAGGCAACACCAACCTCAAGACGGTTTATAGCTTCAAGGACGCATCCGGCAACGTAATCGCTTCGTGGCTCGGCGCATCCGGTACTCCGGGTCAGAACTGCACCAATGCGACCGCATGGACCGGCGGCACCATCTCCGGCGGCACTGAGCTGTTCGGCGGCAGCGTGATCCTCGGCGGCACCATGAACGGCGGCACCCAGATCACAGCGGCACAGTCCTCCAGCGGCGGCCCTGGCGGCCCCGGCAGAAACTGGTAAGCCGATGAACTAAGCTTTTCCCGATCACCCCATACTTTCCGGCACCCTGTATTTCCCAGGGTGCCGGATTTTGCTTTACAAACCCCTTGAATTGTGGTATAATAAAAGCAAATCTGACCGGGAGGTGCTGCCCATGCAGTACAGAACACAAATACAGGAATGGCTCCGTGCCCACGAAGCGGAAATGCTTGCCGATCTCGGTGAGCTGATCGCGATTCCCAGCGTGATGGGAACGCCGCAGGAAAACGCCCCGTTTGGTGAAGCCCCCGCAAAGGCGCTGTCCCTCATGCTGGACAAATGTGCGGGATACGGCTTTTCCACCGATGATGCGGATCATTATGCCGGATGCATCCGGCTCGGAGACACGCCCGCAAAGCTGGGCATCCTCGCGCATCTTGACGTTGTGCCCGCCGGTGAGGGCTGGACGCACAAGCCGTTTGCAATGACCGAGGAGGACGGAAAGCTCATCGGACGCGGCACCTCGGATGACAAGGGACCTGCAATTGCAGCGCTCTATGCGATGCGTGCCGTCAAGGAACTGGGACTGCCGCTGCAATCCGGCGTCGAGCTCATTCTCGGCACCGACGAGGAGAACGGCTCGGCGGATCTTGCCTACTACATGCAGCACCGGACAATCCCGCCGATGGTATTCACCCCGGACGGCGATTACCCGGTCATCACCCTCGAAAAGGGCATGGCGCGGATGGCGTTTTCCGGCGAATTTACCGACGGAAAGGCGCAGATTCTGTCCCTGCGTGCCGGTGAGGTCGTGAATGCAGTCCCGGCACTGGCGGAGGCAATCGTGCAGGGCGTGAGCATCGACGAATTTCTTGCCTCGCGCAAGACGGACTATCCGGGCATCGCGGTCGGCTGCTATACGGACAATTACGACTGCCTGCACATCAGCGTGGACGGCAAAAACGCCCATGCATCGACCCCGGAGCAGGGCAGGAACGCGCTCACCTGTATGCTGGAGATTCTCTCCTGCGTCCTCGGGGAGAACGAGCAGGCGGCGGCAGTCAAGCGCCTTGCGCACTGCTTCCCCTACGGGGAGACGGACGGCGAACACTGTGGCGTCAAGGCATCGGATGAGATCTCCGGCGGACTGACGCTGGTGCTGAGCGTGATGCAGATGACCCCCAAGGGCTTCACGGCGAAATGTGACACCCGGTTCCCGGTCTGCTGCACGGGGCAATCCGTCACGGACGGCATTGCGGCGGCAGTATCGCCCCTGAAATCCGAGGTGCTCATGTGCGACGAACCGCATCACACGGACGAAAACTCCCCCTTCGTGCAGACGCTCCTGCGGATTTACGAGGAGGTCACGGGCAACCCCGGCGAGTGTCTGGCGATCGGCGGCGGAACGTATGTGCATCACATCGAGGGCGGCGTGGCATTCGGCGCGATGTTCCCCGGTGAGGACATCCACATGCACGGTGCGGAGGAATTTATCCGGAAGGATGCGCTCCTGCTGGATGCAGAGATGATGGCGCTGGCGATCATGCAGCTTTGCGGCTGAAAAGGGGACGTAGGGGCGCAGCCCCTGCGTACACCCGTGGGTGATTTCTGCAACTTAGATAACAGGATTCTCCATTACAAAAGGTAAAAATTCTATTGACAATTACCGAATTTTGCTATATAATAAGTACATAGGTATCGAAACCGTTTTCTGTTTTGCCGGGAGCTGCACTTCCGGCACATCAAGAGGAGGAAAAAAGTATGAAGCATTCTATCGGCAGCCGCATTACGGCTGCGGTGGCAAGCGCTGCACTGATTGCCACATCCCTGCTGCCGCACCTGAGTGTCGTCGCAGCAGACGCCACGGTCGAGGACTCCGGCGTTGAAATCGACTATGCTCGTGCGCTGCAGTATTCGATCTACTTCTATGACGCCAATATGTGCGGCACAGAGGTCGGCGAGCACACCCGTCTCTCGTGGCGTGACGACTGCCACACCTACGACGCACACGTTCCCATGGTTCCTTGGGACGGCAATACCATGGAGGGCGGCGGCACCAACCTGTCGCAGGAGTTCATGGACAAGTACAAGGATGTTCTGGACCCGGACGGCGACGGCACGATCGACGTTGCCGGCGGTATGCACGATGCCGGTGACCACGTAGAGTTCGGTATGCCGGAAAACTACGCCGCTGCAACACTCGGCTGGGGCTATTACGAGTTCCGCGATTCCTACACCAAGCTCGGTCAGGATGACCACATCGAGACGGTTCTCCGCCACTTCAATGATTACCTCATGAAGTGTACCTTCCGCGACGAGGACGGCACGGTGATCGCACACTGCTACCAGGTCGGTGAGGGCGGCATTGACCATGCTGTATGGGAGGCGCCCGAGGTGGATACCATGGTGCGTCCGGCATACTTCCTCACGGCAGAAAAGCCGCAGACGGATTATGTCGTATCGGCATGCGCATCGCTCGCCATCAACTACCTCAACTTCAAGGACACCGATCCGGAGTATGCGGAAAAGTCCCTCGACTACGCAAAGGCACTCTGGAAATTCGCCAACGACAACGAGAAGGAGCTCTCCGACAACGGCGACGGCCCCGGACAGTTCTACGCCTCCAGCAAGTGGGAGGATGATTACTGCTGGGCTGCTGCATGGATGTACCGTGCGACCGGCGACGCTTCCGTATTCGATCAGGCATACAAGATCTTCGACTACTACGCAGCATCCGGCTGGGTATACTGCTGGAACGACGTCTGGAGCGGTGCTTCCATCCTCTGGGCTGTCATCAACCAGGAGCATCCGGAGCTTGACATGGTGCAGAAGATCCGCGACGCACAGGGCAAGAATGAGTACGTCTTCGATGATTTCTGGGACGATGACTGCGTCGGCAAGATCCTCAAGACCTTCCAGCAGAAGACCACCAAGCAGGGCATGGTATTCATCGATGTTTGGGGAAGCTGCCGCTATGCATCCGCATTTGCGCTGATCTGTGCAATTTACGACAAGTACCACAACGACGGCAAGCCGAGTGAGTGGAGCGAGACCGCAAAGCGCCAGATCGACTACATCCTCGGTGACAACGACATCACCTACAAGGAGACTGAAAAGCAGACCGTGCTCGCCGGCAGGAACGGCACCCACGGCAAGAGAGTCTTCCTCTGCGGCTATGATCCGAAGTATTCCGTCATGAACCCGCACCACCGTGCAGGCTCCGGTCTGACGATGGCAGAGGATCCGCGTGAGCAGAAGCACGTCCTCTGGGGCGCACTCGCAGGCGGTCCTGACAACAAGGATGCCCACAGCGACAGCACCAACGACTGGCGCGAGAATGAGGTTACCATCGACTACAATGCCGCATTCGTAGGCGCCTGCGCAGCGATGTATCAGTACTACGGCACCGATGAAATGGCAGTTACCAAGAACTTCCCGCCCGAGGAAAAGGCTTCCAGCTCTGATGATGAGGGCGGTACCGGTTACTGGGTAGAGGCGCTCGGTCTGGATGTCCGCAACGACGACAACACCGGCGCAGTCGAGGTTTCCCTCAAGGTGTACTCCGGTCTGCCCAAGCCCTCCCAGGATATTACCGTCAGATACTATCTGGATGCCTCCGAGGTCAAGGATCCGAGCATCATCGAGACGAAGATTCTCTACGATCAGGCATCTGTCGAGATCAAGGGCGCATCGTCCGAGATCAGCAAGCTCACCAAGTGGGACAAGATGGACAATGTGTACTATGTCGAGCTGAAATGGAACGACTGCACATTCGCAAATTCCGGCAAGAAGACACAGTTCAATGTCGGCTTCTACGGCAAGGGCTACACGGATCCAGCCACCAACAAGTATGTTGTTTACGACTGGGATCCGGAAAATGACTGGAGCTTCAAGACCATGAAGCTGGGCGTCAAGAGCGACTTCTTTGCAGTCGAGGATCCGCCGGAGGTACTCAACGAGCATCTCTGCGTTTATGACGGCGGCGTGCTGGTCGGCGGTATCGAGCCTGACGGCACCAAGCCGGAGGAGCAGCCTGCCAAGACCACCGAGGCAACCAAGGCTACCGAGGCAACCAAGGCTACCGAGGCAACCAAGGCAACTGAGCCGACCACCAAGGGTCCGACCGAGGCAACCAAGACGAACGAGGAAACCAAGGCACAGGCAACTGAGGATCCGGATCTGCTCTACGGCGACGTCAACGACGACAAGGTTGTTGATATTCTGGACGTCATTGCACTGAACAAGTTCATGCTGGGTATCAAGGATCTGGATGCCAAGGCACAGAAGCGTTCCGACGTGAACCTGAACAACAAGATCGATTCGACAGATCCGCTGAACATCCTGAAAAAGTCGCTGGAGATGCTGAAAACGCTCCCGGTTACTAAGTAAAACCAAAAGAAGCCCGGATCCCCGGGCTTCTTTAATATCATTTCTAAAATATCATTTCAAAGGAGGACATCCCCATGGCAAATATCATCGACGGCAAGGCGGTCTCCGCCAAGGTCAAGGAGCAGGTGCGCATCGAAACAGAGGCGCTGATCCAGAAGCACGGTATCCAGCCGGGTCTGGCAGTTGTGATCGTCGGCAATGACCCGGCATCGCGTGTGTATGTCAACAACAAGAAGAAGGCGTGTGAGGCTGTCGGCTTCAAGTCGTTCGAGTATGCACTCCCGGAGGAAACCACCCAGGAGGAGCTCCTTGAGCTCGTGGATACGCTGAACAAGGACAAGAATGTCAACGGTATTCTGGTGCAGCTCCCCGTGCCGAAGCAGATCGACGACAAGGCGATCATCAATGCGATTGCCGCAGAAAAGGATGTCGATGCGTTCCATCCGGAGAACGTCGGCAGAATTATGATCGGTGAGTACAGCTTCCTGCCCTGCACGCCCGCAGGCGCAATGGAGCTGATCGATTCCACCGGCGTGGAGATCGCCGGCAAGAACTGCGTGGTGATCGGCAGAAGCAACATCGTTGGCAAGCCGATGGCAATGCTGCTCCTCCACAGAAGCGGCACCGTGACCATCTGCCACAGTAAGACGCAGAACCTCGCAGAGGTCACCCGCCAGGCGGATATTCTCGTGGCAGCCGTCGGCAGAGCGAATTTCGTCACCGGCGACATGGTCAAGGAGGGCGCGGTTGTCATTGACGTGGGCATCAACCGTCTCGACAACGGCAAGCTCTGCGGCGATGTCAACTACGCCGAGGTCGAGCCGAAGGCAAGCTGGATCACCCCGGTTCCGGGCGGTGTAGGTCCCATGACCATTGCAATGCTCATGCGCAACACCCTCACGGCTGCAAAGGCACAGAACGGGATTCAGGATTAATCGCATTTTGTTCACAAAACAGTGCTGACCCATTGCGGTCGGCACTGTTTTTTACTTGTCACTATAAATTGATTTTATAATTGAGCACATTGCAATCCATCGAAACCGTTTATAGATATATTAGGTTTTGCATCGAAATCGATTTTCTGGACTGATACAGCAAAATATTCCAGTTTGTATATATAATTAAATTTATATGAAGAAATTTTGAATTTTCTATTGACAAACTATACGGTTTGTGATATAATAGGATACAGAAAGCCAAACTGGTCAAAAAATACGGAATCTCAGGACAGGGGGAGATTACATGAATAACCGGATCCATACTGTGAAAAATGTCAGTGGTTTTACATTAGTAGAGTTGATCGTTGTAATCGCGATCATCGGTGCGCTTACGGCAATTCTGCTTCCGAGCGCGATGGGTGTTATGGAGAAAGCCAATAATGCTGCCGATACTGCCAATGCACGCGCGATGTGTACAGTGATCCGCGCTGCATGTCTGGATGATACCGAGAACCTCAAGAATCTCACCAAGAATCCGTGGGGCAGCGGTGTCCGTTCCGACGGTACTGCCTATGCAGCAGATGATCATGGCTATATCTATGTGACGCACAGCGAGGTGCGTGTCAGCAGCTATTCGATGGCAAAGCTGCTCGAGAAAAACGGGTTTATTACGTCCGCAGGTCCGAAAAAAAAGGAAATCCAGGAATATAAATATCCCGCGTCGCAGTGCAGGCGTATGCTATGCAAGTCGAAAAACACATGGTACCGCTATCAGGTGAATATCTATGACCGCGGCGGATTTGTGGATTTTTCGTATTCCGCATGTGCCAGAGCCACAGAGGTTGCGAACTATACGGATATGAGCAGCGGCAACAACAAGATTGATATGACTGCCAGCAAAGCATTTGCCAGCAGATGCGACGGTCCGGCAGATGAAAGAGTTTCTCTCGGATAATTCCTCCCATCCATTGCAGGTACCCGGTCCACTGGACCGGGTGCTTTGTTTTTCGTGGGGCGCCCCCCTCCCACCGGGGAGGGGCGTGGGTTGCGGGGCGGGAGCCTCGCGAAAGGGGTACAGGTGGCGAAGCCCCCTGCAATAAGCCCCCTCCCCACCGGCGGGATATCCAATAGAAGTTTTACCAAAGGCAAGTTAACAGAGGGGTTCGCAACCGCCACACTTGGACAAAAAGCCCAAGTGTGGCGGTTTTTCATTTTTTCAAAGCCAACAGCAACATATCCACTTTTCTCCCCATACCCTTATGGTATAATAGAGATACAGAGCAGAAGGCATCGAAACATGACGCATATCTCAATTATGGAGGGAAACACTATGGGTTTTGTAATCGAAAGCGGCGTTCTGAAAAAGTACATCGAGGAGCCAAAGGTAACGGTCGTGGAGATCCCGGAGGGTGTCACAAGCATTGATGAGGATGCTTTTGCAGACTGCGAGACTGTCTCTTCTGTCGTCTTTCCGTCCACGTTCAAGGATGAACGTTCCCTTGGATTCCGCAGTTCTCTGGTTAATCTGGAGCAGCTCAAGGAGTTTCTTGTGGATGAGAAAAATCCTTATTTCACAAGCGTTGAGGGCATCCTGTATAATAAGGATATGACGGAGCTGCTGTGCTGTCCGGCGGATTATTATCCGCTAAAGCTTGTGATCCCGGACGGCGTAAAGTATATACATAGTGATGCGTTTTCAGGCTGCAATAATCTCCGTGAGGTCATCATTCCGGATAGTGTGGAGTGCATTGGATTCAATGCGTTTGCAGGGTGCAGACATCTGAAAAGCGTTCGACTGCCGTCAGGTATCTACCTGGAGGACGATACGTTTATGGGTTGTGTTGAGTTGGAGGAACTCGTCAACAGTGAGAACATGGTCGGTATCTGCTCTAATGCACTCGATCTGTGCTTTTCTCTGAAGAAACTCAGGTTGGGTGAAATTGTGCGGGAGGGGTGTATAAGCGAGAGTTCGTTTGGATGCCCGAACCTG
>ONEQ01000124.1 GCA_900316885.1 uncultured Eubacteriales bacterium
CAGATCTTGATCCTCGTCGTAGAGCTTGATTGTGCGCCCGCGCAGGAGCTTTTCAATCGTGACCTCATTCGCCTTGAGCGAGGTCGAAAAGTAAACGAGGGATTTTTCCAGTTCGAGCATCTGCACGAGCTCCTGGTTTTTCATCGCGCCGGAGAGCTTCTGCTCCATGACCTGGCTGGTCTTGTCGATCTGCTTGAGGTCTTGCAGGTAGATCGCTGTGATGCGCAGCAGAAGCTGCATCACAAAGCGTGTTTTCATGCGTGTCTGTACGCCCTTGACCAGCCCCTCCGCCATATCGCGGAGAATCCGGTTGTCGCGCAGGGAAATGGTGAATACGTAGTCGTCCGTGATGATGATGCCCAGGGGCACGGTGAAGAACAGAATCGTTTCCTCGGTCTGGATCTCGGAAACGGCGGTATCGACGATGATGAGCGTCTGGTCATCCTCGCGCTCGATACGGGAGCTTTCCTCCTCATCAAGGGAGGAGCGCACGAAGCCGCTGTCCAGTCCGTAGTTCTCGATCAGGGACTGCACCTCCTGCGCCGTGGGGTCGATGACGCTGATCCAGCAGCCGGGGCAAGGCTCACGAACCTCCCGTACGCTGTTATCCTGCGTCTGATAGAAGTGAATCATGGGTAAGATTACCCCCTTTCAGAATTGTCCGTTTTCGCCCGCAAGGGTCTGTACTCATGATCTCACCTCCGTTTTTGGCAAAGTTCTGCCTACATACTTTATTATAGCAGATACGCCGGGATTTTGCAAGAGAAATTGCAAAATTTCTGTCTTTCCTTAGTTTGCCTGCAACAGCGCCGCGCACCAGCCTTCCTTCTCGTGCTTTTTCAGCAGCGTGAAGCCCGCATTCTGCAAAACATCCAGCACCTCGTCGGCGCGTTCCGTAATGATGCCCGACACGATCAGGTAGCCCTGTGCCTTGAGGAAGCCGCCGAACAGCCCGGACATGGCGATCAGCACATCCGCCACGATGTTCGCGCAGATCAGGTCGTAGCCGGTGCCGAGCTTTTCGCGGAGCGCCGTATCGCTGATGATGTCGCCGCAGTATGCGGTATAGCGGTCGGTGCCGATGCCGTTCTTGCCGGCATTCTCAATTGCCGTGCGCACGGAATTGTCCACAATATCGACTGCCGTCGCAGAGGAGGCACCGAGCAGGATCGTTCCGATCGAGAGGATGCCGCTGCCGCAGCCGAGATCCAGCACGCGGTCGCCGTCATGGAGCACCGTCTCCGCCAGCTCCAGACAGAGCCGTGTGGTGTGATGCTGTCCCGTGCCGAAGCTCGATGCCGGGTCGATTTCGAGGATCGTGCGGGTGTTCCCTGCCGGGATCGGCTCCCACGAGGGCTTGATGAGGAGCTTTTCACCGATTTGCAGGGGCTTGAAATACTGCTTCCAGTTGTTCGCCCAGTCGTCCTCCTTGACGTTGCCGATGGTCATTTCGAGACTGCCGAAAAATCCAGCCTGCTCGCCGCTGCGCAGATCCGCGCAGAGTCCGCGCACGCCGGAGAGCTGCTCCGCGCCCTGCGCATCATCGGGCAGGTAGAACGTCACGGTCGTGTCGCAGTTGGCAAGACCCATCAGATCCTCCTCGATGTAATCCCACTTGCCGTCCTTGTCGTCCAGGAATTCCTGAAAGCTCTCCTTATCCTGGATCGAAAAGCCCTTCACGCCGTGATCGGTCAGCATCGCGCAGAGCGCATCCACAGCGGGCGTTTCAGTCTTGATGGTCACTTCAAACCAATCCATAGGTTCCTCCGTTCTGGTCAGGGGCAATGCCCCGGGTTTGTAAACGTGCAATACAGGAGAGCAGGGACCCGCCCCGCTCTCCCGCAGGTAATGTTATGCCTTTTCAGATTTTTTCTGCGCCTTTCTGCGCTGCTTTTCAGCCTTTTCAAAGGCTTTGCGCTGTGTCTGCCACAGGATGTAGATCCCGGCAAGCTGCGCGGACGTCATGGCTGCGGAACGCGCCGGATCGTACAGCAGCGCATCCAGCTCCGCAAACGCCTTGTCATCCCGGAAAAACGGCTCGGACTGCTGCTGTAATTCGCAGACGGTCACGCTGTCGGTCAGCCGCAGAGCACCGCGCATCCGCAGGAATGCCGCAGCGGCAGCGGCAGACGGCTCCATCGCGGGGAGCTTCCGGCGGAACTGCTTTTCACGCAGATACGGGAGCATTGCCCAGATACCGATTGCCAGAAGCGTCAGTGCCAGGAACACATAGCCCCAGCGTGTGACGTTCAGGTTTTCGGCGGTGGTTTTCTCTTCCTCCTCTGCCGGAACGGTCGGCTCAAAGCTGATCCATCCGTAGCCGGCGACGTAAACCTCCGGGAATGCATGCGCATCGCGCATTTTGATGACGAAATTGGTGTTGATATCCTGTCCTGCCGACCGGAAACGCGCTTCATACGGCTGATTCATGCTGAAGCCCTGTGCGAGTCTTGCCGGAAGCCCGATGCTGCGGCACATGAGCGTCATTGCCGTTGCGTACTCATAGCACACACCGGTATGGCTGGTGTTCAGGAAATCGTCGATATTCTGCCCCGCCTCCTTGGCATAGGACAAATCGTAGACATAGCCGGCATCCTGGAAATACCGTTCAATCGCCTTCGCCTTTTCCAGATCGGATTCCAGCCCCTGGGTGATCTCCGCGGCAAGCCGGCTGACAACAGGCGACGCATAATCATGCTGCATTGCGGTATACTGCATCTGCTCGGCTGCCTGGAATTCCGCGCCCGCCTGCGCCAGGATCGCTGCCTCCTCCGGATGCGCCGTCTGTAGAATCCGTCCGGCTTCATCCAGCAGCGCCGCATAGCTGTCATGCTTCAGGCGGCTGAGGACCTCCGCTTCTGCGGTGTTATTGGCGTAGGTATCCGAATAATAGCGGAATACTGCGCCGGATCCGCGCAGATCCGTAAAGAGGGCGTTGCTGGCGGAGCGCCGGATGCTGTAAACCGTCCCGTTCACCACGTTCTGCGTGCGGGTCGGTGAGGGCAGCGCTGCGGCATTGTACCACACATAGTAGATATACAGCTCACTCAGCTTCTGCTCCGGGAGCGTTGTTCCCGCCAGATCGGAGAGATTGTACTTCCGGGCAAACGCCGGATCTGCCGCCGCTGCGTCCAGAATCGCCTGGGTCAGCGCACGCGGCTGGTAGGTCAGCGGCTCCTCGTATTTCAGCAGCGGCTTGTCATATTCCTCGATGGTATTCCAGCTGTCGTTGTCCAGATAATAGGTAAATGTCTGGGTGCGCAGGCGGAGTGCCTCATTCGACCGCGCATAGTACAGCGTGCGGGCATTGTTGGACACCACGCCGGTATTGTCGGTGGATTCCGTGAACATGCTGATCGCATTCATCAGGACATCCGACCAGGTGGAGTATGCCATCGCGTTATCGATGAACTCACGGTCTGCCTGGAACTGCGGCTTTGGGATGATCGCGGCAATCACGCTGAATGCCGCCACATACAGGGCAATGGACATGCCGCTGTGGAAGCCGTCCAGCAGACGGGTTTCCTTGTTTTCCTTGAGCTGGCGGCAGTAGACCATCAGCAGGAAGTAGCTGGAAAGCAGCAGAATGACCAGCAGCGCCGGCATGTGCAGACCTTCCTTGGCGTACAGGCTCAACGGGATGAGCATGATGACAAACTGCATCACCATGCGGTACCGCACCTGGGCGAAATAGTAGACCGCACTCGTGATAAAGCCGATCATCAGCATATAGATGGCGATGGTGTAGAGCATCGAGAACTCCACAACGCCCTGCGGCGTCAGGAACCATACGAAGAACGTGATCGGGTAGCTTTTTTCACCGAGATTGGTAATCATGAACGTCACGTACAGACCTGCGATCATGTAGAGCAGGTAGCACACGGGTCCGATAAAACGCTTCGAGGCGACAAAATCATAGAAGCGCATCAGGATGTAGGAGATCGGCAGCGCGATCAGCGTATACAGCCATGCCCACTCCTTGTGGTAGTAGTACATGGTGGTCATAATCAGAAAGACCGCATAGAGCTGCACCGGATCCCCGAAATACTTCTTGCATGCCTTCGCAGCGGGATGCTGCGACAGGGCTTTGAGTTTTTCCCACATACGCCGCACCTCACTTCCGCACCGGCAGCATGGTCAGATCCTCGGAGAGCTGCCATGCCGCATCCGCGCCGTCCATTTCCGGCGGCTCGGGAACTGCGGGAAAGACGCAGCACACATATCCCTCATTCTTGAGGGTACGGAGCTTTTCGTTCAGCAGATTGTCCGGACGGGTCGTGTAGATCATGAACGCGCCCGCCTTGTCCGCAATGGCGGACGGATCGATGCGGCTGCCGTTGTTGACGAAATCCGCACGCGCGATCTCCACTGCTGCCAGACGCACGGCATCCTCGCTGTCCAGCTCAACGCACTTCCACGTGCCGCCCACGGCAAACCGCAGGCTGCACGGCACGCCCTGCCGCACCAGCAGAATCAGGAAGCCCAGTGCGCCCTCCAGCATGGTATCGCGTGTTTTGAGCGCCTCTCGGTCTACCTCGTGCTGCAAATCCAAAATGACTGTCGGGCGGATGGTGCTTGCTGCCTCATCCATGCGCACCATGAGCTTATTGCGCTTTGCCGAGAGCTTCCAGTTGAATTCCTCCTCCTCCTCGTCCATGGTCATGACCACGTTGCTGACGCTGCGGAGCATCACCGCGGCGCCCGTCAGGGAGGGGATCGTCGGAATGACGCCCACCTGCATCGGCACGGGCACATCCTTCACCGGGAAATGAAACAGTCCCAGATAATCCGAAACCTCCAGCCTTCCGCAGCTGATGATGCCGCACCCGGAATACAGCGCGGTCATGCCGTAGGTGACCTCCAGCGCTTCGGCGGGGATCATGGCACTCTGGATCATCCGTTCATCGTCCCGTTCAAAATTGGCATCCTGCACCAGCTGGATCCGCAGGAACGGCACCGGGAGCCTGCCCTCTGCCTCAAGCTCGACGCCCACGGTAAAATGCCGCCCCTTCTGAAGCGTATCGGGCACCTTCATCCTCGCATGGATCCGCTTCGATGCCGCCCATCCCAGCAGGGCGGAAATCGCCGGTGCCAGGATCAGGAAGGCACAGACCACCACGCCGATGTCCGCATCCAGATAGAACGTGAACAGGTAGGCGATAAGCGCCATGCAGAACAGCGCGAAGATCAGCTTGAAGCGGTTCAGGGCGGCTGTCAGCTTTCCGGATCTCATGCTCACGCTCCGGCGGGAACGGGCAGAGAGCTCAGAAGCTGGCGCACGAGCGCCTCCGGGCTGCCGAGCTGATTGCGTCCCTTGGCGGAAAGCAGGATGCGGTGCGACAATACCGGAACCGCAAGCTCCTTCACATCGTCCGGTGTGACGAAGGTTCTGCCGTGAACGAATGCCGAGGCGCGGACTGCCTTGAAGCAGGCGATGCTGCCGCGCGGGCTGACGCCGAGGGTGGTCATATCGGATTCACGGGTCGCATGCACCAGCGAAATGATGTAGCTGCGCACCTGGTCGGATACCTGTACGGCATTGACCTGCTCCTGGAGTGCGGCGATTTCCTGCGTGGAAATGACCGGCGCTGTGATATTGTGGATGGGGTTCTGCTCGCCGTTGCGGTCGAGGATCGCGATTTCCTCCTGCATGGACGGGTAGCCCATCGAGATCTTCATAAAGAAACGGTCCATCTGCGCTTCGGGCAGGTGGTAGGTACCGTAGGTCTCGACCGGATTCTGCGTCGCAATGACCATGAAGGGCGACGGCAGGATGTGGGTCTGACCGTCGAGCGAGATCTGATGCTCCTCCATGATCTCCAGCAGTGCAGACTGCACCTTCGGGCTGGCACGGTTGATCTCATCGGCAAGCAGGAAATTGCAGATTGCCGCACCGGGACGGTATTCCAGCGAGCCGTCCTGCTGGTTGACGACAGAATAGCCGGTAATATCCGACGGCATGATATCCGGGGTGAGCTGGATGCGGTGGAATACGCCGCCGACGGATTTGGAAAGTGCCGCTGCAAGCTGGGTCTTGCCCACGCCCGGCACGTCTTCAAGCAGTACATGACCGCCGCAGAGCATGGCAATCACGGTTTGCAGGATGGTTTCGTCCTTGCCGACGATGACCCTGCCCGTGCTCTGGAGCAGTCTCTGGATGTCTTGTTGCATGGTGGTTTCCTCCTTCTTTGGAATGGGCTGCCGCCCTGGTACACCTTTTTAATTATAGCACATTCCATCCGGTTTGTACAGTCCTAGCGGCGAAATTCTGATGACAGCGGCAAAATTTTAACGATTCATTCATAAAATAAAAACCCCTGCAGAGCACCGCAGGGGATGTTCATTCAGGATTCAGTCTGCTTGGGACGTTCCTTCTTTTCGGTCTTGGTGTACAGGAATTTATCCTTGTTTTCGGTCAGGTGCAGGGAATCCTTCTGCACATAATCGTTTGCCGTATACTGGGACGAGACGGATTTCAGCTCCGACCACTGGATGCCGACAACGATGCCGCTGATGATGCACGCAAGAATGATCCAGACAATAATCATACCGCCGCCTCCTTTATATTAATCCGAAGCACAAGCCGATAACCGTGAAGATGATCGTCAGAATGACGGCGATCAGGAAGAACTTGCCGGTTGCCAGACTCTTGTCCATGGGCAGGTTGCCGACGAATTTGCCGGTCTGTCCGTTCATTGCAAAGGGATAGGTCTTACCGTTCCAAGAGATGTTCAGGAGCCATACCGGATACATCGCGTACTTTGCCTTGGCGTTGTTGAGCTTGATGGAAGACTTTTCCGTCTCGACGCTCTCAAAGCCCTTGACCGTATCACGGAATGCCTGCTCCACGCTGTGGCGCACGCGCTCATTGGCACGATCCACGCTTGCCTCGGCATCCACATCGTACTTGTCCGCAAGATAGCCCGCCATGTACGCCGGCTGGAAGGGCACGGCGCCCTTGAAATCAAACGGCTCGATGGATTCCATCAGGTTATCGTCCATCTTCGTCGAGCCGTCCACGGGAACCAGCTGGAAGGACATCTTTCCGGCTCTCCGGATCGAATAGTAATCGGACTGCTCGTAATTGTAATCGTTATCGCTCCAGCGCTTGACCTTTCTGCCCTTGTAGCGGATCTCCGCGCTTGCATCGGCATCAAAGAGCCACACCGGCACATAGACACCCTTGATCTCGTCGATCTGGTGCTGGTCGGTGAACACCTTGGGCAGGAGTTTCTTGCCCTTGAAGTGCTCGGTGAGCGCCTTCTTGGCGGCTTCCTTGTCATACTTGAAGGGAATGATGAATTCCGGCTTCAGGTCGCCGGAGAACTGCCCGGTCATGACAACAGGATTGTCGCAGTACGGGCATTTGGAGGCACCGGTCGTCTCATCCGCAACAATCTCGCCGCCGCAGGACTTGCACTTGTAGACCTTCATGCCGGCAGCTTCTTCCTCGGACCAGGTATCCTTGGGAACCTCCCATTCGAGCTGATCCTCTGCCGGCGCATCGAGCGCCGCATCATGCTCCTGCATTGCCTCGATGGAAAACTCCGAGTCGCAGTAGGGGCATTTCATCTGCTGCACACCGGAGTTAAATTCCAACATTCCACCGCAGCAGGGGCATTTGTATTCCAAAATATCTGCCATGTCACACCTCGCAGCGTGACGATGCACCCGATCTGCCGCGGCAGACAGGTGCAAAGTCTCGTCACACTCTGTATTTTATTCAGTCATCAGAATTCGCCGCATCCCTCATTCAGAACGACACGCTGGATGCCGGACACATTGTTCAGCGCCAGCAGGATGCCGTTGATGCACTCCTCCTGGAACGCCTTGTCCTGCTTGACATTGCCGAGATCCAGCTCGATCTCGACCATATCGTCCTCGTTGGATACGGAGATGTCGCCGGGGTAGGTGTCGTCGCTTTCATAGAACGGCTCGAACTGCTCGTCGATGGCTTTTTCGATGTCATCGCAAAGCTTATCCGTCACCGGCACATCGAGGTACACGCTGTAATGAAAGCACTCACCGTCCAATCCGGCCATGATTGCTTTGTAATATAATCCCAGACTATCGAATTTCATCAACATATCTATGCCCCCTCATTCATAAATGCTCAGGAATCTTCAAATCTGCGGGTTTGTCAAAATTACTGCGCGTCGTTCTCGTCGAACGGATCGCCGCACTCCGGGCAGAACTTCGGCGGGTTATGCGGATCTGCCGGAACCCAGCCGCACTTGTCGCACTTGTAAAGCGGAGCGCCTGCGGGCTTGGGAGCGCCGCACTCCTGACAGAACTTGCCCTGGTTCACAGCGCCGCACTTGCAGGTCCAGCCCTCCGCCGGTGCGGGCTTCGGCTTGCCGCACTCCAGACAGAACTTGCCGGTGTTGGTGGTGCCGCATGCACAGGTCCAGGAATCTGCCGCCGGTGCTGCGGGTGCCGGTGCGGGTGCCGGCTGCTGTGCCTGCTGCTGCGCCTGCATCGCTGCCAAGGTCTGCGCATTGAAGCCGCCTGCCTGCTGTGCCATATTCATGTTCATGAAGCCGATGGCTGCGCCGCCTGCATTCTTGGCTGCGTTCTCCATCGCATTGATCTGACCCTGGATGAGGTTGCCGGTCGCGATGTTCATGTTGGTGTTCATCTTGACACGTCTGATCTCGTCCTCGTAGTCCTGGATGCGCTTCATATCCTCGGGGGATACGGTTGCGGAGTTGATGGTGATGTTCTGGAGCTCCAGACCGCGCTTCTGGAGCCAGTCCTCCTTCAGCTCCTCCTGGAGCGCAAACTTGATCTCCTTATTATGGAGTGCAAGCTGATCGTAGCGGATGCCCATGTCGGAAACTCTTGCGAATGCCGGCTGAAGTGCATCGAGCAGCTCGGACTTCATCTGGGAAGCGAGCGGATCACCGAAGGTATAGGAGCCGGTGGCATTGCCGGCAATGGTTCTGAAGAATGTCATGGGATCTGCGATCTTGAACGCATATGCGCCGTTGCAGCGGATGCCGACGGTCAGATTGCCTGCGAGCTCCTCGAACTTGCTGTCGGTGTAGACCATGCGGAACGGAACGGGATTCTGCGTACCGAACTTATTGTCCATGATCTCCTTGATATTGAAGTAATACACTCTCTGGTCGCGTCCTGCCTGCCCGCCGTACTTGAACTGGTTGGCGAACTCCATGAAGGCATCCTTGATGCCCTGACCGAAGCTGCCGGCAAAAATAGACGGAGAAGCGCTGGTATCGAATGTATATCCGCCGGGCTCTGCGCAAAGCTCAACAACTCTGCCGTTATCGACGATGATCATGCACTGACCCTCGTTGACAACGATCTTGCTGCCGTTGCTGATGATATTATCCTCGCCCTTGGTATTGGAGGATTTCTTGCCGGTTTTCTGCTGACCCTTGACCATCAGAACGTTGTTGGAGAGGGAATCACAGTAGAAATACTCCAGCCACTGGTTTGCCAGTGTGTTGCTCAGTGCTCCTGCGAATGCTTTAATCAGACCCATAATGTATTGCTCCTTTCAATTGCCCGTTCGGGCAAAAATCACAAAATTTCCCGGAAAACCGGAATCAGTTTCATTATACCACACCATTTCTTAAATGTCAATCCTTTTTTATACTGCACACAAAACTGATATGTGTTTTCGTTTCGCCGGCTCCGCCCCGCAGAAGTCCCCCTCTCTTGACTATTCAGTGCGGATATGCTATAATAGTATGGCTAACAGACAAACAGACTCACCGGAGGTATGATATATGAACTATCCCAAGGTTTTGACCATACAGGACATTTCCTGCGTCGGTCAGTGCTCCCTCACAGCGGCACTCCCGATTCTGTCCGCTGCCGGCGCGGAAACGTGTATTCTCCCGTCTGCCGTGCTGTCCACCCATACCGGCGGATTCACCGGCTTTACCTTCCGCGATCTCACCGAGGATATGCCCGCCATCGCCGCACACTGGAAAAAAGAGGGCATCGCATTTGATGCCGTGTATACCGGCTATCTCGGCTCTATCCGGCAGATCGGCATCGTGCAGGAGATCTTCGCAGAGCTCCGCCGCCCTGACGCAAAAACCTTCGTTGATCCCGCCATGGCGGACAACGGCGTGCTCTACAGCATATTCGACATGCCCTATGTCAATGCCATGAAGCCCCTGTTCTTCGGCGCGGACGTCGTGCTCCCGAATCTCACGGAGGCCTGTCTTCTCACCGATATGCCCTACCGCGAAACCTATGACGAAGCCTACATCACCGAGATCCTCGACAGAATGGAAGCCGCCGGCGCGAAAACCATCATCCTCACCGGCATCACCTACAAGCCCGAAACCACCGGCGTGATCGTTGTCGAGGACGGAAAGCGCCGCTATTACGAGCATAAACGCATCGAGCGCGGCTGTCACGGCACCGGCGATGTGTATGCATCCGCTTTTGTGGGCGCGTACCTGCGCGGCATGAATGCCTTCGAGTCGGCAAAGCTTGCCGCAGATTTCACAGTCCGCTCCATCGAAAATACCCTCGGAGACGAGAGCCACTGGTACGGCGTGAAATTTGAAACAGCGCTCCCCATGCTCATCGAAGCGCTCGCAAAGCAGGAACTGTAACGGCTCGGTCTGAAATTCGTCTTAATTCATAAAATCGTTAGAGCTGTTGCCCGATCCGCAATAGCTCTTTGTATTATTTCATAGAAATATTACACCGAAATTGTAAAATTTCTCGACTCTCTGTATTTTTCACTGTTTGCTTTATTGACACGCTATCATTTTTGTAGTATAATAAAAGAGAGTTTATGCACAGGGAAAGGAGGGAACCGCCATGGCTGATATATCCGAAAGCCGTATCGACGGTCTGCGGCCTGTGGAATTGTACTTTCGCGTCATCCGAGACATTTCCAACGGCTCTGCCGCCTTCCTGCATACGCAGACCCGGCTGAACGCCCCGTCGCTCGGTGTTTTGTATCCCGAACAGTTCCGCGATGTGGCGGAAATCACATTCCAGTGCGTCGAGCTGTTCTGGCTCGAGCTCGAACAGGCGATGGACGCCGTACAGCAGTTTGAAAAGCGTGAACTCAACTTTCAGTGGATCTCCGTGTATATGCCGGTGCGCGTCCTGCGCGAGGTCGGCATTGAGCACGATCTGATGGAACGCTTTGCGGAAATGGGCGTCGCATCCAACCGCATCTGCTTTGAGCTGTCGGAAAAGCTCCTCGAGGAAACGGACGGTCTTGCCGCCGGCTCCATCCGGAATCTGCGCAACCGCGGCTTCCATTTCATGCTCTCCGGCTTCGGCGGCAACAACTGCCCCATGATGCGTCTGGCGGAGTTCAGCGTAGACTATGTCATGCTCAGCCCCGAGGTCGCCTACTTCATTGACCGGAGCAAGCGTGCGGATGAGGCGGTCAAGTCCATCATCGGCTTTGTGACCGATCTGGAAGCCATTCCCATTGCAGACGGCGTGCAGAACAGCCATCAGGCAGGCACGCTCCTCAACTTTGAATGTCGCTTCTGCGCCGGCTCCCTTGCCGGGGAATATATGCAGGAACGCCATATGCGCCATTAAACCTCGGAAGCCTCT
>ONEQ01000277.1 GCA_900316885.1 uncultured Eubacteriales bacterium
AGCCGGAGTACAACTCACCCTTCTGCAGGATCGGGTTCATGCCGGCGTCCACCATCTGCACCGGGTTATTGTTGGATGCTGTGAACACCCAGTGACCCTTGCACTCTGCGCCGAACGGCTCACCGTTGGGGCGTACACCGTCGCCGTCGTAGATCGCCAGCGCCACGACCGGAGGCAGCACGCCGTTCCACTTCTCCGCCACGCCCTTCTGCTTGGCGTACTCGATCGCAGCGTCGATGCGTGCCTTGGTCTGCACGTCGTTCTTGGGTACCAGCACAGTCGTGCAGTACTTCGCCTCGCCGCCGTTACTGCTGTACGGCTCGTACAGATGCACATAGCTCAGGCGGGTCTCTCCGGTGGTAAACTGATTCTGATTCAACATGTTTTAGTCCTCCTTGAACATTTCTTCGAGTTTCTTCTTGCTTAATGCCTTGCGTTTATCACTCTCAGGTGCCAGTGTCGGCTTGCCTGCGGGCTTCGTGATATAGCTGCCGATCAGCTCCGTCAGCTTCTTCTTGCCGCAGAGCTTCTCTAAGGCGGTCAGACCGAGAGGCTTGCGCTCATAGAGCAGGTCTGCATCATAGCCGGAGCCGGTGAGCACCTCGAACGCCCTGTCGGTGTCGGTGATCGTGCGGACGCTCCTGCCCTCGACGAGCTTCCAGCCGGGGATCTCTCCGCCAGCCAGCAGCTTCTCCTGGACGTAGGTCTCCAGTCCCTTGACCCAGTTTTCGAGCGTCTGTGCCCGGAGCAGGATGCCGCCGATCTCATCATCGGCCAGAGTTTCGCCCTGTTCCATCCGCTGTTTGGGCTCCTCGAGAGCGAGCATCGCCTCGGCTCTCGCCCGGCATACGCTCTTAGCCTTGCAGAAGCGGCACCACTCCCCGGCGCAGAACGTACCCGTGCCGCTGTATGCCTCCTCCGCCTTGCCCTTGATTGTCTTGCCCCATGCGGTCAGCGCATCGACCGTGAGCGTCTCCTCGGAATAGTTGTCCAGCCGTGGCTGCACGATGTGCATGGTGACGGTGCGGATGTCGTAGAGCAGCGAGTATGCCCGCACGGCGCCCAGCGCATAGAGCCTGAGCTGCGGGTTGCCTTCTGCGGATACCTGCACGCCCTTGCCGTACTTGAGGTCAAAGATGTGCAGCGTGTCTGCGCTGATGACGATGCAGTCCGCCGTTCCGAAGCACTCCGGGGCGATGTGCGAGATGTCAAGCCGCTTCTCGGCCACTACGTAGGGCGGATCAAGGAAAGCGTAGCACACGCCGAGCACAGTGTCGATGTACAGCCCGACGTAGCTCTCCATCTCCGGGTTGAACATCGGATCGGAGCGGATCTCCCCGAGGCGTCTGACGTACTCATCGTCCGGGATGTTGTCGAAATGTTTCCGAAGGCAGAGCTCCGCCAGGCTGTGCGCCAGCGTCCCCTCGGCAGCGTAGCTGCTGCCGGTGTCGGGGATCGTCTGCTCGAGCTTCAGGCAGGCAGTGCAGTGGCTCCACCTGTGCGCTGCGGACGGTGACAGGACTGCATGAGCGCCCATCAGATCTGCCCTCCCATTGCTCTGAGGCGAGCCGCAAAGTCCGCTCTGCTGCCCTCCGGGAGTGCTGCGATCGACGGCACTCCGAACTCCGCCATCAGTGCGAGCAGCTCCTGCTGTCTGCCCTGCTCCATCAGCGGCCTCGCTGCCAGCCCGAGCTGCTGCACGGTGTACGTCTGCGGAGCCGTCTGAGCCGGCATCTGCACGGGAGTCTGCATCGGCTGTACTGCCGGCAACGGGGACGGAGCCTGAACCTGAGCAGGCGGGGCAGCCAACTGGGACGGTGCCGACACCATAGAAGGCTGCGGAGCAGGGGCAGACAGGGGAGCTGCGGGCGTCGCAGTCGTTGCACTCGGCAATGCTGCTGCGGGTGCCGCAGATACGGCAGGGGCATTCCCCAGAAGGGAGAGAAGCTGCTCCCTCGTCAGCGTCAGTGTGATGGTTACCTGTGTTTCCATAGTCATGGTCCTCCTTTGTATTCAGCCCGCTTTGCGGGTCGTTGGTGAGTTGTGTGAGCGCCTGCTGCGCTGCCCTGTGATTTTCTCGGAATACCTCCTCCCGGTGCAGTGCCAGAGCATCCCCGACCTCGTGCGTGTGCTTCGGGCCGATCTCCCTGTGCAGCCACTCCGGTTCGAGCTGGTACTTGTGGTACAGCTCCGGGATCGTCTTGATCCCTGCCCGGCACACGGCATTGAATGCCCGCACGGACAGGTTCAGATCTGCAATATCCACTTGACAAATCACGTCCTTTCTGATAAACTATAGATGTACATTTTTCTATGCGCCTGTATCGGGGTTTCCGGTCAGGCGCTTTCTTTATTCTGTGAAGCCGAACCGCGCCGGAACGTCTGTAAAATACAGCTCACCGTCGGCATTCTCTGCCAGACCCACGACAAGCGCTGTACCGAGGATCATCTGTCCGGCGAATGCCGATGCTGCCGGATTCGGCGGAAGGCATTTTACATAGCCGTCCTCATCCACGAGCATTACAGCGTCCTCCGAGATCCGGACGGCTTCGAGATAACCTCCGATGATGTTCTGCAAGGCTTTTGTCTCGTCGCGGATGTCCATTGCCGGGATATTGACAAGGCTGTTTTTTCTGCCTTCAAATTTGATCGCTTTCATGTCGTGTCCTCCATCAGCTGCCGCAGCGTTGCCGTGAAGTCCCGCAGCGCTTTCATGTCGTGTCCTCCATCAGCTGCCGCAGCGTTGCCGTGAAGTCCCGCAGTTCCTGCTTTGCCGCATCGAGCTCCGCCTGCTTGTGCTCTACACGGCGCTCCAACTCCTGCTTGTGCTTGTGGAGCGGTGTGATGTAGTCCACCACCCACGATTTTTCCGGCTCTTTCTGCCGACGGTCCGGCACGATGCCGTTATCGTCCACAACACCGAACAGCAGGTCAATTTCCTCGACATGATAGGTCTTTTCGACCTTTCTGCCGTTATAAATTTTCAGATCAGGAATCATAATATCCTCCTAGCAAAAAAGGCGGAGCACACGCCCCGCCCTTGTATTTTTGTATTATCAGTTGGTCTTGGCGCTCGGCAGATCATCCGGCGTCTTGACACCATTGAACCAGTCCGTCAGCACTGCAAGGCCGTCGCGCTCGTCACAGTAAACCGAGCGTGCTGCGCCGCCGTTTTCAAACTCGTGGATCGTGTCGATCGCTGTAAACTGTACCGTCTGATTGCTGGTATTGATGTCGTTGCTTTCCGTGTCAGCCGACTCATCCGGGGTATTGGTGAATTTCCCCTTGAGCTTCCAAACGTATCTGTAGGTGCCGTCAGTCAGCTTCAGACGGTACCCCAGAGCATAATACTTCTTCTTGTTGTTATTGCCGCGGTCGATATATGCGCCGGTTGTCTTGTCGATGCCCGCACCGGTGATCTTGGCGAGGGCTGACAGCACCAATGCCGGAACGATCAGTGTGACCGTATCCGCACCGACACCGTCAACAGTATCCTGCGCCTTGTTATCGTAGAACAGCACCTTGCTGGACTGCTCTGTGTTTTTGGTGATCTGCGCCACTTCACAAAGATTGATGACTGTTCCGGTGGTATACGAACCGCCGCCTGTACTGTTGTCATCGGCTGTGATCTCTGCAATCCTGAGATGATCACAGCCGCGGAACTCTGCTACTTTTCCCATAACTTATTCCTCCTTATAGCTTTCATATCCCCTGACCGTAAACATACGCCCCGTATGTGTTTCCCGGTCTGATCTTGCGTCAATCGGTCTGCCGTTCGGGGTAAACCCGGCATCCCGCAGCGCTTGGCGTGCCTGTTCGGAAACCGTTTCGGCTGTCAGGCGGTCTGTGCTGTAAAAATACACATAGTAGCCCCAGACTGCTCCGTTCGGGGCGTTGTCATAAAACGCGGATTCCGGGGTACTGAAATTCATGTAGGTGAAAAAGCTGTCAGGATATGCCTCACCCGCTTCGAGTGTACCGTGCAGATACAGCGGGTACCCGAAGCTCTCCAGAATTTCG
>ONEQ01000225.1 GCA_900316885.1 uncultured Eubacteriales bacterium
TTTATAGTCGCCATCCTTTTTTTACAAACAATGCTTTAAACATGACATCGTTTGAAGCAGGAATGATTTTTAATTTTTCAGCCATAGGAATCACGCTCCTTTCATCTAAACAGACGATTTCTTTCTACTCCCATTATACCACGAAAAGGGATTGATGTCAAGGCGATTTCGAGCAGTATTTGGAGGGAAAAACAGAGAAACTTTGAGTCGGTTTACAGAAGGGGAGTAGTGTTGTTTTTACACTGCTCACGTTGCAATTCCAAGCAAAGATAGCAAGTGAAACGGGTCACAAGCATACACAGATCCTCGGCATTCCCGCACAGCCCCCACAAATGCACCGTGTGCGTCACATTCACACCAGAGGGTAACGTCCCGACCAAACCTCTCACGCTCCCACACGAGCGAACGTGGCGCGTTTTAGAGAGATACCTCAATAGCTGCGTTGAATCTGCTGATGATTTTGCTTTGGAGCTGTTTGTGCTTCAGAGAACAACTGACATGTGCATATTAGTTTCTCATCCCTAGAAGATTTCACTATCATTCGCCCTTCATCCCCCATCATCCATAAAAATCGACTTTTTCGTTTCGTTACAGTTAAGCCCAGTAATGGCTTGACTTCCGACAATTGGGCATTTCATCTAATTTGCATGGAAAACATTTGCGTGGTTCACAAGCAAGGATGAGGTTACGAACCGATTGAGCGCACATGCCGACTATAATGTCAGCATCGTCGAGGACTTTACACCGCCGGAGGATTTTACACCGGGGCAGACAGTGAATAAGCCTGTTTCTGCAGTAAATACTGGTAATGTGGATGCTTTCGTACAGAGGCGATTGCAGAAAGCAGGTCATGCAGCCCATGCGCGAGGATGCAGGGCCATATATTTCCGGTTCGGATAACGATCGCTCCGAAGAAGATACCGAGCATCGATGCCAGAGCAGACTGTATCAGGGATTCAAGGAAATCTCCCTGGATTGCATTGGAAAGATGTGTAAAACCGAAGGCAACACCAGTAAAGATCAGCATCGGCGCTGTATAAGCCTTTTGTGACTGAAAGCGGTTCACATTCTCTGTGAAAAAAGAAGCCTGTCAGGCACGCTCCGAAGGTTGCGGAGGGTGACTGACGGGCATGCCTTCAGCTTATGATTTGTTATGGTCTTCTACTGTCTGGAAGGTCGAGGAACATGCGAGCAGATAATCATGTTCGGAGTCAAACTCTACCGCAAGATAGTAGGTGCTTTGGGAAGGATTTGCCGGATCCTCGATAAACCAGTTCACAACGTCAATTCCATCGTCATAGTATTGATAAAGCTGAACTGCACGATAGCCGGCGATGGTCACTGCAGAACTCTTGATGTCTTTTACACCCTGCTGCCCCTCCTTATGGGCTTTGAGGTTATCGGCAAGCGCTTTGTAATCAGCTCCATTGTGATGCGCGAGGGTAAAGATATTTTTTTGGGTAGCATCGCTGTACTGTGTGAGCCGTCCGCTGGAATTAACATCGATAAAGTTTACAAAACCCGTGGGGATCATCAGATAGCCGTTTTTATCATCGCCGCCTTGAATCAGGGTACCGGTGTAGCTGTATTTTCCGCTGGCATCCGTGATGGTCTGTTCCTCCGCAGAACCGTCTGCCGCAGAAGTACTTGCCGATGGCTGGGAAGCAGCTTCCGTTGTATCGGAAAAATACTCGTTAATATCAGGCACGCTGAGATCAGGCATATCGATGTGAATATCCGAAACCGTCACCTCGGGAATGATTCCATCCGGGATGATGATATCATAATCGGATCTGGAGTGACCGCCGTTCTGTGTGCCCGAAGCTGCGCCAGTTGTTTCCGCTTCGCCAGTTGTCTCCGCTGGGGCAGTTGTCTCAGGCACTTTGTCGGACTCGGTGGGAATGTCAGGGACTTCGGGTGACGGGGCACCTGCGCTGCCGCAGGCGGTTATCATCCCTGCCAGAGCTGCGGATGTCAGTGCCGCAGTGATTCTGTAAAATGTCTTGTTCATAATGTTCCTCCTTTAGATTCGCAATGCATCAATCAGGATGGCGAGACTGATGGTTTCGATCCCGGTTTCCTGAAAAGCAAGCTCTGAAACAATCATATACAGTGAATGGAAAGCGACGCGGATGCCCGTATGAGCTTTAACCGCCCGTTCCTCTGCATGATTGCAGATTCATTGCAAAAGCCCCTCAAACAAGGGACTTTTGCGTGTCTTATGGATGTGTATTTCAGGTCAGACTGCCGAGGAATTCCATCAGCACCTCAAGCGCCTTCAGGAATCCTGAAAAGAATGTTGATGTGATGCCGTATGCCTGAAAAATCCGGTCACAGATCCAGATGATACCGGCAGATACGCCAAATGCCGCAAATATTCCCAGCAGCCACATCCACCATCCGGAATCATCGCCGCCGGCAAGTATGAGACCCAAAAACCAATGATCACAATTGCTGCAACAGTGACCAAAACCTGTAGGATGCGCAGCAATACGGTTCCTGCCATCATCCAGCCCAGATGCAAGAACGGCCAGCCTGACAGGAATAGGATGACTGGTATGCAGATAAGCAATACAATTTCAGTTTCAAAACTACTGTCCACAACTTAAGGGGCTTGGGGCGTAAGCCCCAAAAAGGGGTATGGGGGCGAAGCCCCCATAAATAGTCCCCTCCCCTCTGGGGAGGGGGTTGGGGGTGGGGCGGCTCAACGCTTAAGTTGTGGATAGTGGTTCCAAAACAGGTCTTCCTCCAAAGTTGATGCAAGTTGTCTGTTACGCATGAAGAGCGATCAGCGTTCAGCCGCATGACGCCTCCGGCTCTTTCGGATGCCCACATTCCGTGCAGAACTTGCCCGTGTTGGAAGCACAGCCGCATTTTGGGCATTTCCATGCACCGGGGTGGATGGTATTCGGAAAAGAACCGGCTGCTGCCGCCTGCAGATCCGCTGCCGTTAACAGCCCAAGCCCGAATGTGGACGCTTCCGTCACTTGCCGTGACAGCACCTCCGCATCCAGCATAGCCGTCTCCAGTATGTTACGGAATTCCTGAACCACATCACCGCCGCCATGCTGACAAGCGGCATCGATACTGATGTGGATATAGGTGCTGCCGCTTCCGCCAACAGAGCGATCATCAAACGTCAGCGAAATCGAAGCGCTGCTGGAATAGTCGGTGCATTGGAATGGATTGTGATATTCCAGCGCTGACCATGCGGCAAGGTTCTCGCGCTCTGCCAGAGCCTGTACTGCCGCAAGCACATCCTGCTTCGGCAGATAAACAGTCAATGTTGTGGATTGGTATGCAGGCTTATCCGTGCAGGTGATCTTCTGAACACCGTCTAAGAGAGCGGCAGAAATATTCAGCAGCGAATTGCTGTTATACATCATTCCCTGGGACGATGCATAATAGGAGCAGCTCACGAGCTTACCATGCGGTGTCGGATTGGCTTTCACTTCCTCCAGAGTCGGACCATGTGCGGCGGCTGCCTGCATCCTTGCTAAGAAATCCTTGCTCATTTCTTCCATCGTGATGTGTTCACCTCAGTTTCTTTCCAATGCGCTGCGGCATCTGCTTGTATTGATCCACATAGGTTCATTATACCACAAAGCTCGCCTTGTTTCAAGCCCTTTCTGCTGACAGCTTGCATTTTTCACGGGTTTATGCTATAATAAAGGCAAAAGACTATCAGGGAAGGAACGCATCCCCCATGAAGTTAAGGCAATACCGCACAAAGGACAGTGCGTCAGATGTGCCACAGATTTTTCGGCAGATTGTACAGTGACGACGACGCGATACTGTATGTATCGCTAGGGAGTCGTCAGGCGGTCTTTGTGCGGTGTTGCCTTAAAGATTTACGGTATCCTGATCGCCGTTCTTGCGGCTGTCGGGGTATTCTTCGGATACATGTATTATACAGATGTCACACGCCCTGCAAAGCAGCTCGATGAAGCTGCAGCGGAGCAGGATGCGGTGTTTGAGGAGATCCGGCAGAGCTTTTCCCAGCCGCGGGAGACCCGACCGGCTGCACCGGCCGATCCGCATACGGAAGCCGCGCAGGTGCCGGAGGAAACAGCACCCGCACAGCCGAAAAGCGCGGCGGTCGCATGGCTGATGATTCCGGGCACGCATATTGATTATCCCGTTGCACAGGCAAAGGACAACGAATTCTATCTCTACCGTGACATCAACGGCAAGCCGAATCAGCGGCTCGGCTGTCCGTTTCTGGATTATCGGTGCAAATCCGATTTCTCCGGGTTCAATTCCATCGTCTACGCGCATCATATGACAAAGCAGCGCATGTTTGCGGATATTGCGCTGTATCAGGATCCGGACTTCATGGCACAGTGCCCGGAGGGGACATTGACGACGGCGGAGGGCGCGTACACGATCCGGTTTTTCGCCTATCTGACCGTGCCGTCCGATGATGCAGTGTATCAGGCGGAATTTGCGGATGAGACGGAGAAAAGCGCGTACCTGCAATATGTGCTGAATCAGGCAAGCTATGTGTACGGGGTGGATGAGGCGGAACAGAAGGTGCTGGAGGATACAGAAAGCCTGCATCTGCTCCTGCTGTCTACCTGTACCTATGAGTATCAGGAGGCGCGGGGCGTGCTGGTGGGCGTGATCCGGTGACGCCGGTCAGAATCATATACAAGCAGCGGCTATGGTGATCCCATAGCCGCTGTTCTGTTATCCTGCATGCATCAGGAGAGCTTCATGAACTGTGTGCCTTCCGCGGCATGTTCCACGTGATCCTCCCAGATGAGACAGCCCTCCGCATCGATATGGAATCTTGCAGAGGCATTATTGGTGTGCTCCGTCTTGTGTACAAAGCGATACTTGCCGTCGGTGCTGTTGAAATGCTCGAACGGGATCTCTGTGTTGGTGCCCACGCTGAACATCAGCTGACCGCTTCCGCTGTTTCCTCCAATAGATGTCTTATTGCTTGATGAAATTCATTCCGTCTCCGGTATGATCGTTCATGTCGTTCCAGTGCAGTACGCCGCTGTCGTCAATGTAAAACTCCGCCTGCATCGTCGTGGATGCAAAGGAGCGCGACTCGCTTCCGTCGTCCGTATCCACGCTCACGATGATGTGTGTACCGTCGGCGTTCGTGCTCAGCAGACTGCCGTTCTCCACCTTACACTCATAAGCCCATGTATCATACTGCGGCGTATTGTTCTGCCGGGTGACCGTAGCATAGATACGGTGCTGTCCCTCTGAGAACTCGATCTGGCATCTGCCGCATTCCCACAGACCGATGAAAGCTTCGGCAGTCGGCTCGGCATCATTCTGCGGGCGTTCAAAGTAATGCTTGCCGTCCGTGCTGGAGAAATGCTCAAAGGGGATGTCCAGGCTTGTTCCGACGCTGAACAGGAGCTTTCCGGCATCGCTGTACAAATTATAATAGCTTGCCTTGGAGCCGTCCGCATTTTTCTTGTACTCCAGCTGGATGTAGCCGTCTGTCACGGAATTATCCGCATTTTCCATCTGGAATCTGCCGCGGAGATAATCACAGTCAAAGAAGCTGATGCTTTCAATGGTATTGTTCGGATTCATCCAGACACCGTCGAACTGCTTGACGCTGACACCGTTGTGCGGTACCTCCGTTTCCGGAATGAACCCGTTCGCGTTTGCGCCGTCCTGCGATGCAGGCTTTGTTGCGGCGGTGGTGGTATTTCTCGCGGTCGTGCCTGTATTCTGGGAAGTCGTGCCTGCGGCAGTCGTTTCAGCCGCAGCGCTGCCGGATGCGCGGAGAAAATGCTGTTCGCCGTCCTGACCGGAATACAGATCCGTCTGGGGCTGTTCGTCGGATCGCTGGAAGCCCGTCCAGAGCCGTCCGTCCGATTCATAGAAGCTGTACCAGACCGTTTCCGTGCCGTCCGGGTGGGACTCGGTCTCGACTATGACGGTTCCGTTGATGTAGCCGCCGCCCGGATAATCCAGGATGTAGCTGCCGTCCACATTGACGGTCAGGGTGCGCGGGTCGGCTGCTTTTTCGCTGCCCTCGTTCCAGGTGCCTGCAATGTCACGGACACGGGTATCGACGGCAGGGGCAGTTTCGGTTTCGGATTCGGTTTCTGCCTCGGTTGCTGCGGTTGTCTCTGTTGGCGTGACAGCCGCGGGCTCGTTCTTTGCACCGCATGCGGTCATCGCGATGCAGAGCAGGGCAGCGATTGAAATGACAACAAATTTTGCTTTCATTGTGATTCCTCCGGTTTCTGTCTGGATTTCCATTTTGCAGTTTCTATTATAGCACACCCCGCAGAAAAAAACAGTGTCCCTGAGGGACACAGTTTCAGATTTTGAATATTCTTTCGTATTCGGATCAGCTCATTTGTCTCACGGACGGTGATTTTGCCGGTGTCCCTCAGGGACAATCTTTCCCCAAAAGCATTGACATCCTGATTCTGATTTGGTATGATAAGTAACGGAAGGGCATTACCGAAAGCCTCCCCCCCTTTGCTTTTCTGCGAAAAGCAAAGGGGCTATGTGTTGGGCTTTGCCCCACACCCCAAACTCTAACAACATCGATTTTAGAGTTTCTCCAAAAGCTCACGAAGGAGACGATGCAATGAAACGAGCCTTTTGTGCTGTCCGGGATTTTCTGATCCACCCGACAGACATCCGCGTTTCCATTTTCAATATTATGGCGACGGTCGGCGGGTCAGTCAGTCTGATTGCGTTTATCGTTTCGGCGTTCAACGGTGT
>ONEQ01000149.1 GCA_900316885.1 uncultured Eubacteriales bacterium
AGGAAACTCTATTATTCGGATTCACCAGCACTTCCTAAAGTAAAACAAAACAGCATTGAAGTCTTCCCAAAAGAAACGGGAAAAACGTCAATGCTGTTTATTGTTTTTTAACAGTTTCAAATTCTAATCACACCACAGATCTACGTGCTCGAAGCGCACCACATCCACCAGACCGCGGTCCGTCAGCCGCAGCTCCGGAATAACAGGAAGGGAAAGGAAGGCCAGAATCATAAAGGTGCTGAACTCTTCCGGTATGCCCAGTTCCTTTACCCAGAATTCCAGTTGTCTGATTTGTGCATTCACGGCTACCGCATCCCGGTCATTTACGGGGATGTCAGCTACGCCTCCCTGAATCCTTCGCTTGTAACCGTGACACCCGACGGTCTGGTCACGGCGGTCAATCCGGGCAAGACCTACATCCAGATCCGCGACCCGAAGAATTCCGACCGTTCGGCATATATCACGGTGGAGGTGGTATCTGCCGGCACGGCGCCGTACCAGCTCGGCAATCCCAACGGTGATGCCGCCATCAACGCCAACGATGCCACGATGATTCTGGTCGCCGCCGCCCGCATCGGCACGAACAAGCCCACCGGCTTCACGGATGAGCAGCGTGCCGCCGCCGACGTCAACAGCGACAGCCTGGTCAATGCTGCGGATGCAACCGCCATCCTGCGCTATGCCGCTGCCGCCGGCACCAGCAATCCCGGGGATATTCTGAACTATACCTAACGCCAAAACCGCCGCATCGAGCAGATGCGGCGGTTTTTCTGTCAGAAGCGGGTGTGCGGTATGGGAGGAGCTCCCGAAACCGGAACCCGCGCATACAGGGAACAAAAAACCCCCGGCTCGAAAGCCGGGGGTCGGTTTACATAGAGGTTTATCAGTTGACGATGGTCTTCTCGGTCTCCTTGTCGAACAGGTGAATCTTGTTCGGATCGAGCGCAACCTTGATCTGATCGCCGGGGCGTGCAGTGGATCTCGGATCAACCATTGCGGTGAGCGGGATACCCTCGCACTCGAGGTACAGATAGGTGGTAGCACCCATCATTTCGGTGATCTCAACGTTGCAGTCGATGACGCCGGTGTAAGCGTTGGAGATGAACATCTCCTCGTCATGGATGCACTCCGGACGGATACCCAGTACAACCTCACGGTCAACATAGCGATCCAGATCGGAGATCGCCTTGCTCTCCGGAACGATGATCTCGTACTTGGTGCCGCGTGCATTTCTGGTGTCGTCGGAACCGAATACAACAACGTACTGACCGCTGTCGTTCTTCTTGAGGGATGCATCGATGAAGTTCATCTGCGGGGAGCCCAGGAAGCCTGCAACGAACTTGTTGCACGGAGCATCATACAGAGCCTGCGGGGTATCTACCTGCTGGATGAAGCCGTCCTTCATAACGACGATACGGTCACCCATTGTCATAGCCTCGGTCTGGTCATGGGTTACGTAGATGAAGGTGGTACCCAGCTTCTTGTGGAGCTTGGAGATCTCGGTTCTCATCTGCGCACGGAGCTTCGCATCCAGGTTGGACAGCGGCTCGTCGAGCAGGAATACCTTCGGGGAACGAACGATTGCACGGCCCAGCGCCACACGCTGTCTCTGACCACCGGACATAGCCTTCGGCTTTCTGTCGAGCAGGTGAGACAGGTCGAGGATTCTTGCAGCCTCCTCTACCTTGCGGGCGATCTCGTCCTTCGGCACCTTGCGGAGCTTCAGACCGAATGCCATGTTCTCGAATACGGTCATGTGCGGATACAGAGCGTAGTTCTGGAATACCATCGCAATATCTCTGTCCTTCGGAGCAATATCGTTTACCAGACGGTCACCGATGTAGAGCTCACCCTGGGAGATTTCCTCCAGACCTGCGATCATACGCAGGGTAGTGGACTTACCGCAGCCGGAAGGTCCTACGAGGATGATGAATTCCTTATCTCTGATTTCGAGGTTAACATCCGTAACTGCCACAAAGCCGCCCGGATACTTCTTATAGATACCTCTAAGTGATAAACCTGCCATTTATGCCAATCCTCCATTTGTAATGATTTAGAGCACGGGCTCAGTGCGCAGCGCCGTACTCACAGACACCGTGAGGATGCACACAGACACCCCACGGCGAAATTGTCTATTACTATCATACCAAATTCTAATCGATTTTTCAATCCGCTATTTACCTAAAGTTATATCCCTGCATTTATCGAATATGACGAAAAATCCATAACGATTTGATCCCGTAAATCCAATGTTTCACACGTTTTCAACATGCGCTCAACATCCTTGTGAAATAGTTCCAAACACCCTCCGAGAGGTAATTCCGGGGGTAAAATCAGCCCCCCGACAGCGACCCGGTGGAGGTGCTCCACATGGTTCCCGACTGCCGCCGCCATGCGCTTGACCTGATGATATTTCCCCTCGTGCAGACAGACGAGCGCAAAATTTCCGGGCACGTCCAGCGGCGCGATCTGCGCGGGCAGGCAGTGCATCCCGTCCGAGAGCACGAGCCCGGACTCGAATTTTGCGGAATAGTTCGGCTCAAACGGACGCGCAAGCTGCACCAGATAGTGTTTGGGGACGTGGTGCTTCGGGGAGAGCATCTGATGCGCCAGATCGCCGTCATTGGTCACGAGGATCATCCCCGTGCTGTCCCCGTCGAGCCGTCCGGCGGGAAAAAGCCCCTTGATCCGCAGCTCCTCCGGCACCAGATCGATCACGGTTTTATGATCCCTGTCCTCCGTCGCGGATATGACCCCCTCGGGCTTGTTCAGGAGGAGATACCGGTGTGTGCCGCCGCGGATGAGCTTGCCGCCGCAGCGCACCTCCTGCGCATCGGGATCGATACGGCAGCCGGCATCGGAGACGGCTTTCCCGTCCACGAGGACTGCCCCTGCGCGGAGCAGCTTTTTGATGTCCGACCGCGAATGAGGGGTGCGGTCTGCGAGAAATTTGTCCAGCCGTGTCAGTGCCATGGGTTCCTCCGTTCTATCCGGCGCATCACCTGCATAGCGTGAAGCAGGGGGTGATGTGAACCGTGAAATTACGTTATGTTGGATTGGTATGCGCGGGGCTTGCGGTCTGTGCGGGGCTGTGGCTCCTGCGTCCGGGGGATGCGCCGGAGACTGTGCCTGCCGGGACGGATGCGGAGCGTCTGCTGTATCTGTTCGCGCAGGGGCACAAGGGGCGGGAGACTGCCGCGCAGGAGATCGTGATCCCGGATGCGGATGATCCGGTTTTTGCGGATTATGCCGCCATGCAGGCAGAGCAGGGGCTCCCGGTGACGGAATACGCCGGACAGCCCGCGGTGCGCTATGTCTATGCGCTGGAGCAGTCGGAGCTCTGCGCCGAGCTGCTGGTATCGGACGGGGTGCTGGTCGGCGCGATGTGCTGCGACCCGTCCGAGCGCACGATGCGCCGCATCAGCGGCAAGCCCTATCCGTGAAAAAAGCGGGAGACGAGCTCCCGCTTTTGGCTTACTTGAATACGTCGAGCATCTGACCGACGATCGGGATGGGCTTTACCTTGCCCTGCGATGCCATGTAGACCTCGAAGCAGAAGGCGGCAAGTGTCGCCAGACCCAGCACCAGGCTGACAAGAGCGCCCAGCAGACCGCCGATAAACGGGATAAATCCAAGAATTGCAGGGATTGCGCCCGCCAGAACGCTCAGAATTGTGATCGTAAGACCCTGATTGGCGCAGAATTTGCCATAAGCCGAATCCTTGGCAGCGACCAGCGGCAGGAAAAACAGCGGCGGGATGCATGCCAGGATGCCATAGATCTTGTTCTTCTCGATATCTGCGGCATCGAAATTTCCGGTCAAATCGACGGGGTTCTTGATCTGTTCCATGAGTTCATCAAAATTCATAAAATCACCCTCCTCAAGATGATTGATTGTTCGTGTCCAGAGCCGTGATGGCTGCAATAAAGCCCGCAATATCGGTGAAATCCTGATACACCGATGCAAAGCGGATATACGCGATATGGTCGATATGCCGTAGCTCCTCCAGGACGAGCTCCCCGATGTGATCGGAGGTCATCTGGCTGCTCCAGCTTCCGGCGTAGCTCTGCTCGACCGCATCGGCGATGGCGTTGACCTGTTCGATGGTTACGGGGCGTTTCTTGATGGCGTGGTAAATGCCGGTGAGCAGCTTCTTGCGGTCGTAGGGCTCGATGGAACCGTCACGCTTGATGACAAGCTGCAGGGGCTGTTCGACGATCTCATAGGTCGTGAAGCGCTTCTTGCAGCTCAGACATTCCCGGCGGCGGCGCTTTCTGTCCTCCGCGGGGCGCGAATCGATAACCTTGGAATCCTCATATCCGCAGTAGGGGCATTTCATGGCATTCACCTCTTATCGATCAATCGTTACTTTTATTATAGCAAAACTGGAAACGGCTGTCAAGCGAAATCGTGTAAGTTTCTGAAAAAATCAGGAGCCTGCGGATTGCGTATTCCGCTCGACGGCGGCGATCATGTGCGAGAGCATCCGGTAGCCGGAAACGAGATCGGAGATGCCGCGGTAATTGTCGCGGTAAAGCTCCAGAATGACGGCGCAGCCGGGCTGGTAGCGGGAGAGGGCTTCGAGGAAGCTGCGGATCTTGAAACTGCCGGCGCCGATGGGGAGGCAGTCGCCCTTGTCGCTGTGGTCGCTGATGTGGATGTGGACGATGTGGGAGCCGAGCATGTGGAGCATGTTGACGGGGGATTCGCCGGCGCGTACCGCCTGCTTGACGTCGAGGACGAAGCGGGCATCGTCACCGAGGAGTTTGGTCATTTCGCGGAGGAAATGGAGACTGCCGCTCTGACAGCGGGAGACATTCTCCTGCGCGACGGTGATGCCGAATTCCTTGCCGGCGTTGACGAGCCGGAGGTAGCGCTCGCAGTAGCGTTCCGGCGTGACGGCGTGGGCGGTATCGTTGCCGTGAAAGACGAAGATGCGGGCGTCAAGGCGTTCCATGACCTCGAAATACCGTTTATAATAGTCGATCATGTCATCGACGCGGCGCTCGTAGTCGGTGAAGAGCATGAGGGGCTCGATGGGGCAGGCAAAGGGATGGACGGAGGCGACCTCCACGCCGTAGCGCTGCATGATGCGCTGCATGGTGTGGACATGCTGGCGGCTGAGATCGGAATCGGCGTTGACGAACAGCTCTGTGCAGGAGATGCCGTTGAGGGCGAGGTCGTAGAGCGCCTCCTCGAGATTCTGCGGATACAGGCAGGCAGAGGATACACCGGCACGCATGGGGATGCCTCCTTTCGTAAAGTGATGGAATTATTATAGCATAGATCCGGAAAAAATGCAAGCAAAAAGCTCCCTGCGATGAGGGAGCTTTTGTGTTACAATCACCCAACGGTGTACGGGGAGCGTCGAGACATTGTGATAGTTTTTATTGATGATATTTTTTTCAATCACCCAACGGTGTACGGGGAGCGTCGGCAAAGCTGCACATTTAAAATGAGAAAAGCAGCATTGGAACCGGCACAATGCCGGAGCTTGCCGGAAATCCTGACTCTAGTATACCACAATCTGCACAGTTTGTCAAGCCTCCGATCCGGGATTTTTGGTGCGGGGCGGTGCGAATGGCGCAGCATGGCTTTTTTTTGGAAAACTCTTGACTTTTCAATCGTTTTATATTATAATTGAACTGTATGCCGCTAAAACAGCGGTAAAATTGAGAGAATCCGCCCCTCAGCGCATGGGCGCGGCGGCAGCAGGAGGTTAGAACGTGAACAAAAAAGTAGGAAAACCCGTCTTTTTCGTCGTTTTTGTCATCATTGCTCTGTTTGCGTACACCACGCTCATGGGTGTACACAGCTACAACGGTGATATCAAACAGACGTACATCCACGGTCTGGAGGACATCCGTCTGGGTATCGATATCCAGGGCGGTGTTGATGTCACCTTTGAACCGACGGACGATCTGGATGCGACGAAGGAGCAGATGGACGCAGCGATGCAGGTCATCAACATGCGTCTGACAACACTCAACATCAACGACAGTGAAACGTATGTAGACTACAACAACAGCCGTATCATCGTGCGGTTCCCGTGGCAGTCCGGCGAGGAGAATTTCGACCCGGCAAAGGCTGTCAACGAGCTCGGTCAGATGTCCGAGCTGACTACAGCGGCGATGTCATTTTCACCGGTTCCAGCGTTGCCGAGGCCGTGCCCGGCTTCAACCAGCAGGAGAACCAGTGGGTCGTACAGCTCCGCCTGAACGATTCCGGTACACAGGCATTCGCAACCGCAACCCAGAAGCAGGCTGCCAGCGGCGGCTCCATCTCCATCTGGATGGATGATGTCTGCGTTTCCAATGCGACCGTCAACGAGACCTCCGGTGCCCTGCCCTTCTCGCTCCATGCCACCAGCACCAACACCCTGTCCCCGACACTGGGTACCGGCGCACTCCGTGCCATGATTATCAGCGGTCTGATCGCGCTCTGCTTCATCGCGCTCTACATGCTGATCCTCTACCGCATCCCGGGTCTGATCGCCGTCATCGGTCTGATCGGACAGGCTGCCGGCATGCTCGCAGCCGTTTCCGGCTGGTTCGGTTTCCAGCCGTCCTCCACCCTGACCATCCCCGGTATTGCCGGTATCATCCTCTCCATTGGTATGGGCGTTGACTGTAACATCATCACCGCCGAGCGTATCAAGGAGGAGCTCGCCAAGGGCAAGAGCGTTGAGAAGGCCCTGAAGGCTGGCTATGAGAACGCATTCTCCGCCATCCTCGACGGTAACCTCACCCTCGCCATCGTTGCGATCATCCTGATGGGCGCGTTCGGTACGAACACCAACCCGATCACCAAGTTCCTCGATGCGACGATCTTCCGTCCGTTCGGTGCGACCACCGAGGGCTTCATCTACTCCTTCGGTTTCACCCTCGTTGCCGGCGTTGTCCTGAACTTCGTGATGGGCGTCTTCGCAGCGCGTCTGATGAACATGTCCCTCGCACGCTTCAAGGCATTCCAGAAGCCTTCCCTCTACGGCTACAGCGAAAAGACCTACAAGCCGGTCAAGACCCTCAGATTCGCTGAGAACAAGAAGACCTTCTTCGTGATCGCAGCCGTTCTGATCCTGGCATCCGTCTGCACCACCTTCACCGGCGTGGAAGTGGCGATCGACTTCAAGGGCGGTACCATCGTATCCTACTCCTACAGCGGCGACCTCGACGAGAATGCCTGCAAGGCGGACATCGAGGCAATCCTGAACACACCGGTTACCCTCCAGAAGGGCGAGAGCTTCGATGCCGATACCAACATCCTGAAGGTATCCTTCTCCTATGACGAGAGCCTGACGCTTGAGCAGCAGGAGAACATGCTCGCCAAGATGCAGGAGACCTACCCGGACAACAATGTTGCCGTCCTCGAGAGCACCGAGGTCAGCCCGTCCTCCGGCAGAGAATTCTTCGGCAAGTGCATCGTGGCTGTTATCTTTGCAGCAATCCTGCTCATCATCTACATCGCTCTGCGATTCAAGAAGATCTCCGGCTGGTCCGCAGGTGTATTCACGATCTGCGCACTGCTGCATGATATTATCATCACCTACGGCAGCTTCGTTCTCTGCGGCTTCGAGATCAACTCCAACTTCATGGCAGTTCTGCTGACCATCTTCGGTTACTCCATTAATAATACGATCGTTGTTTACGACCGTATCCGTGAGAACCAGAAGCTCCTCGACAAGAAGACACCGGTCGGCGAGCTGGTCAACATCTCCGCAAGCCAGACCCTCCGCCGTTCGATCCGCACCTCCGTCACCACACTGGCAACGATGATTACGATCTCCATCGTAGCATCTGTGTTCCATGTGGAGAACATCCTGAGCTTCTCCGTGCCGATGGCATTCGGACTGCTGGCAGGTACCTTCTCCTCCCAGTGCATCGCCCCGACCCTGTGGGTATGGTGGAATGAGCGCGGCAAGAAGACCGAGTCCAAGCCTGCTGAGGCATAACAAAGAGAAAAGCACATCCCGGGTTATGGGATGTGCTTTTTTGTGGCTGCGATGTATGGGCGCAAAAAAAATGCCGGGTACAACGACCCGGCTTCAGAGCAAATGAAATGAAAACAAGTTTTGTGTAGAACAAAAGAAAGGAGACAACAAAACGAGTGTTAAACATACGTGATCCGTATATAACACTATGTACATTATAACCGAAATGTAACGATTCGTCAAGTGGTTCTGGAAAGAATTTTTCTAAAAAATAAAGATTTGTTGATTTCACACAAAACCGCAATACCCTTTTTGTATGCTATTCCAAATGCAAGAGAGCGCCGCCCATTTTCCTCGTGAAGATTGTCGAAAATGTGAAAAATTATCCGTAAAAATTTACAAAATGGCTATTTACAAATCCTTGGATTTGTGTTATTATTAATACTGTAAGGCTTTGCCGTCGGCAGGATCACCCTGTGCCGGCACGCCAAACAGAATTTTATCATTTAGGAGGAATTTACCCATGGCAAGAAAAATGAAAACCATGGACGGTAACAACGCCGCTGCTTGGGCGAGCTATCCGTTTACAGACCTCTCTGCGATCTACCCGATCACACCGTCTTCTGTAATGGCAGAGGTTACCGACACATGGTCGGCAAAGGACAAGAAGAATCTCTTTGGCGACCCGGTCACTGTTGTTGAGATGGAGTCTGAGGGCGGTGCAGCAGGTGCCGTTCACGGTTCCCTGTCCGCAGGTGCTCTGACCACCACCTATACAGCTTCTCAGGGTCTGCTCCTCATGATCCCGAATATGTACAAGATCGCCGGTGAGCTGCTCCCGAACGTAATCCACGTTTCTGCTCGCTGCGTATCCTCTCACGCACTGAACATCTTCGGTGACCATTCCGACGTATATGCATGCCGTCAGACCGGTTACGCAATGCTCTGCTCCTCTAACCCGCAGGAGGTTATGGACCTGGCAGCCGTTGCTCACCTGTCCACCATCGAGGGCAGAGTTCCGGTTCTGCACTTCTTTGACGGTTTCCGTACTTCCCACGAGATCCAGAAGATCGAGGTATGGGATGACAAGGATCTGGGCGAGATGCTCAACTGGGAGGCAGCTCAGAGATTCCGTGACAACGCTCTGAACCCGAATCATCCGGTACAGCGCGGTTCCGCACAGAACCCTGACATCTTCTTCCAGGCTCGTGAGGCTTGCAATACCTATTATGATGCATTCCCGGCAGTTGTCGAGAAGTACATGGAGAAGGTCAATGCCAAGATCGGCACCAACTACAAGCTGTTCAACTACTACGGCGCACCGGATGCTGAGCACGTTATCGTTGCTATGGGTTCTGTGATGGATACCGTTGAGGAGACCATCGATTACCTGAACGCACAGGGCGGCAAGTATGGTATGGTTCGTGTACGTCTGTACAGACCGTTCGTAGCTGAGAAGCTCATCGAGGCTCTCCCGGATTCCGTAAAGCAGATCTCCGTTCTCGACAGAACCAAGGAGCCCGGCTCCCTCGGCGAGCCGCTGTATCTCGATGTAGTTGCAGCACTCAAGGGTTCCAAGTTCGATGCAGTCAAGATCTACTCCGGCAGATACGGTCTGGGTTCCAAGGATACCACTCCGAACCAGATCATCGCTGTATTCAAGAACACCGAGAAGAAGCGTTTCACCCTCGGCATCAACGACGATGTAACCCATCTGTCCCTCGATGCATCCTTCAATCCGGACACCGCACCGGCAGGCACCATCTCCTGCAAGTTCTGGGGTCTGGGTTCTGACGGTACCGTTGGTGCAAACAAGAACTCCATCAAGATCATCGGCGACCACACCGATATGTATGCACAGG
>ONEQ01000069.1 GCA_900316885.1 uncultured Eubacteriales bacterium
AGCTGCTGGAGCGTATCCCGGCGGATAAGCGCGAGGCCGCCGCTGCGTGCCTTGCGGATGATCCGCGTCCGTCCTATCAGGACGACCCGGAGCGCATGTACAGCATGGCATTTGCTGGATGTGACATCCACTTCTGTGTCAATAACGGAACACTGACCGTGATCCGCGTGGATACCGATTGACAGGCGCCGCCCGGTGCGGTATAATAAGAACAGACCAATCGAAAAGGGGGCATTTTGATGCTGCATCTGATCCTGGGCGGCTGCGGAACCGGAAAATCCACCATTCTGATGGACGCAGTCCGCGAAGCGGTCGCTGCCGGAAAAAAGGCGGCTGTTCTGGTGCCGGAGCAGTTCAGCTTCGAGAACGAAAAAAAGCTGCATCAGGCGCTGGGAACGCAAACATTCAACCGGGTGGAAACCTACAGCTTCATGACCCTGTCGGATGTGATTCTGCTCCAGGCGCAGTCCGCCCGTGCGGGGAGCTACGCATCCGAGCAGGAAAAGCTGATCTATCTCTGGCAGTCGGCGCAGGAATGTGCGGAGCGCAATGAGCTGGTATTTCTGGGCAAGCGTGCCGCATCGGCGGAGTTTCTGGCGGATCTCACGGAGCTTGTCACAAAGCTCCGGAAAGCCGGCGTATCCGGCGAACAGCTCATCGAAACATCGGAGCATTTACAGGAGCGTCTGGCATGCAAGGTCGGGGATCTGGGCAGGCTCCTGCTTGCCTATGACCGGATCCTGCGGGAGCGCGGGCGGAACGACGATCTGGTCAACCTCACGGAAGCCGCCATGCTCGCCTCGCAGAACGCATTTTTCGAGGAGCGCTGCTTCTTCATCGACGAGTTCGACAGCTTCACCGCGGATCAGTACCGGATGCTGCAGGAGATGATCGCCCGCTGTCCGTCTGTGACCTGCACACTGCGTGCGGACGATCCCGCCAAGCGCCCGACGGGCATCTTTGTCGGCGGCAACAAGACCGGCATGGAGCTCACGCGCATCGCACGGGAGCTCAGCGTGAAGGTTGAAACGACGTACCTGCGGGAATTCCGCCGCAGTATCCACCCGGATCTGAAAGCCCCCGTCGATCAGATCTTCCGCCGCCATGCGGGGATGACCCCCTGGGAGGGGCATCTGCGCGTGATGCGTGCCGCCGACCCGGAGGAGGAGGTCAGCTTCATCTGCTCGCAGATCTGCGCCCTGCTCACATCGGGTGAGGGGATCCGCTGCCGGGATATTGCCGTTGCCGTCAAGAATCCGGCTGTCTATCTCCCTCGGCTCAAACGCGCCATGAAGCGCTATGATCTGCCGTTCGACACGACCGAAAAGCGCCCGTTGCTGTATACGGATCTGGTGCGGCATGTCCTGACGATCCTCGAGCTGATCGCGGGCAGACAGTGGAACACCGAGCTCCTGCTTCTGCTTCTACTGGGGCATCGAGCACGAGGACTGGGAGAAGCCGTTCTATACCGGCGAGGATGCCGACACCCAGAAGGGCTTTGATACCTTCGACCGCAAGCGGATGGAAAAGCTCCGCGCCGAGCTGCTGGCGGAACTGACCGCTCTGCGCGATGCCTGCGCAGGAGCCGGCGTCCGCAGCATCTGCACTGCGCTCTGCAAGCATCTGGAAGCCAAGCACCGTGCCTACAAAAAGGAGCTCCGGCGCATGGACGAGATCACGCAGAACGATTTTGTCATGGTCTGGAATCTGCTCAGCGACTGTCTGGATACGCTGGTGACCGGTCATGGCGATGCGGTGCTCCCGATGAAGCAGATCTACGAGCAGATGCTCCTGCTCCTGAAAACGAGCTCCTTCTCCGTCCCGCCGCAGACACTCGACAGCATCCACATCGTGGATGCCCGCACCTCGCGTCTGAACACGCCGAAAATCGTGTTCGTGCCGGGCGTTCTTGAGGGCGAATTTCCGGGTGATATTCGGCTTTCCGGGCTGTTCACCGAGCAGGAGCTCAGCGTGCTGGACAGCGAGAACATCTGCATCGCCCGCCTGCTCCCCGAGCTTCATTCCGATGAGCTGATGATCGTCGTCCGCACGCTGGCATCCGCATCCGAGCAGCTCTGGCTGACCTATCCCGCACTGGATGCGGACGGAGGCACCTGCATCCCGTCGCCGGTGCTCGACGAGCTGGAGGGCATGTTCCGCGAGACAATTACCGAATACACATCCGATCTGCCGGTGTCATTCTTTGTGCGCACGCTGGAATCCGCCTATGACACCTACGTGCGCCGGATCCGCGAGGATACGCCGGAAATCGCCGCCCTGCGCGAGGTGCTGTCCGGCTACCCGGAGTATGCCGTCCGGCTGGAGCGCCTGTCGGAGACGCCGCCGGAGCCGGAGCTATCGCCGGAGACGATGCAGGGACTTTTAGGCGACCGTATTCTCCTGTCCCCGTCGGGGATCGAGACGTTCCACCAGTGCGCCTTCAAGTACTACTGCGAGTATCTCCTGCGGCTCTACGTGCCGGAGCGCATGTCCTATTCGAGCCAGAATATCGGCAATCTCACGCATTACTGCCTCGAGCAGATCCTGCGCGAGGTGGATATGGACGCCTTTCTGGCGATGGACAAGGCGGCGCTGCGCACGCTGATCGACGGCTATTCCGACCGGTATTCCAGGGAGAATTTCTCCGATGCGATGCTCCGCAGCGGCAGATTCCGGATCAACTACCGGAGCACGGGCGCGACGCTGATCGAGCTGCTGCAATGCATGCAGCAGTCCTTCCGGCAGGAGCAGTTCCGACCGGTCGGCTGTGAGGTCGGTGTCCGCGAGCATCCCGCAGAGGGGGAGTTCCCCGCGCTGTCGCTCGACGGGGGACGCATCCTGTGTGCCGGAAAAATCGACCGCATCGACGTGTGCGATACCCCGCAGGGCAAGCTCCTGCGCGTGGTAGATTACAAGACAGGCGACAAGTCGCTGGTGCCCGCAAAGCTTGCCTACGGGCTGGATATGCAGATGCTCCTGTACCTGTTTGCGCTGCGGCAGAGCGGTGCTTATGGAAATGCGGCGCCTGCGGGCGTGCTGTATCTTCCGGCAGGACAGGTCAGCAGCAGCGGCTATGAGGAGCGCACGGCAGAGCTGCGGCAGCGTGACGAGATCCTGGGGGATTACTATCTCTCCCGCGGGCTCGTGACGGAGGATGCGGCGGATCGGATGGAGCCGCGAGTCCGGGAGCAGGCGGCATCCGTGCTCGATGGCATGGACAGCTCGCTGTATCTTGTCACCAACGACCAGATGCAGGGGCTCCGGGCGCATGTGGAGCGCAAGGTCACGGAAATGGGCAGATCGCTCCGCGCCGGGATCATCACCCCGGAGCCGTGCCGGTTCGAGGGCGCGGATCCATGCAAATACTGCAAATTCGCTGATCTGTGCGGATCCCGCCGCACGGGCGACGCACAGCGTTTTACCAAGAAGCTTGCGGCAGAGTCAGCCGCGGCGGTATTCCTGTCACACGGAAAGGAGGATGAGGAGGATGCCTGAATGGACAACCCAGCAAAGGGCAGCGATTGAAACCCGCGGCAGGAGCATCATCGTCTCTGCGGCAGCAGGCAGTGGCAAAACGGCAGTCCTCGTCGAGCGGTTGCTGCGGATTCTGAGCGACCATCTGCATCCGGTGTACGCCGACCGCATCATCGTGGTGACGTTCACGAACGATGCCGCCGCGCAGATGAAGCAGCGCCTGACCAAGGCGCTGACGGAGCGTCTGTCGGTGCTGGAGGAGGGCGCGGAGTACGACTGGCTCGCAGAGCAGCGCGTGCGGCTCTCGGGAGCGCGGATTGCGACGATCAACTCCTTCTGCTTTGAGATGGTGCGGGAAAATGCCGATCTGCTCGATGTGCTGCCAAATTTCAGCATTGCCGAGGAGGGGCAGAACAGCATCTGCCAGCGGCAGGCGCTCAATACCGTCATGGAGCGCTGGACTGCCGAAAAGCCCGAAATGCAGGTATTGTACGACCATTTCTGCGTGAAATCGGACAGCGATCTCGAGGAGCGCATCCTTTCTGTCGGGCAGTTTCTGGAATCGGTGGCATTCCCGGACATCTGGATCCGGGAAGCCCGCAGACTCGCGGAAAACAGCGATATTCTGTTTGAGCAGCTGCGCCGGAGCTACTGCGATACGCTCTCCGAGCTGATCGGATTCTACGAAAAGGGCAGACCCATCGCGGAGCAATGCCTCACCCGGACGGATCCGAAAAAGGGGAACAAATTCGTCACATTCCTGAACACCGAGCTCATCGCGATGCGCGAACAGCTTGCCTATTTAAAGGAATCCACCCGCGAAACAATCTGCGCCGACCCGCTCGCCAAGCAGGTGACATTCCCGACGCTCAGCCCGCCCCGGAATGATGTCGATCCGGCGTTCAAGGAGGCATTCACCCAGCTCCGGACGCTCGTGAAGAAGCGCTATGCCGAGCAGATTCTGGGAATTTCCCAGAAACCGGCGAAAAAGGGCATCCTGAAACATTTGCCGGCGCTGCGGTATTTTGCCGAGGATGCGGAGATTTCCGCAAAGCTGATCCCGCTGCTCATGGATCTGACCGAGGACTATCTGGAGGCGCTGCGTCTCGAAAAGCAGGAGCGCAATCTGCTGGCGTTCGCGGATGCGGAGGATCTGACGCTCCGGCTCCTTGCCGCGGCGGATGCGGACGGCACGCTGTCCAAAAGCGCTCTCGCATCCCAGCTCTCCGACCAGTACGACCTCATCATGGTGGACGAGTACCAGGACACCAACAACAAGCAGGACAGCATCTTCAAGCTCCTGTCCCACGGGACGCGCATCGATGCGGACGGTCTGCACTACGGGGACAATGCCTTTGTGGTCGGGGATGTCAAGCAGTCGATCTATTCGTTCCGTCAGGCGAATCCCGAGAATTTCCGCGCCGCGATTGCCGAAAGCCGCCCGCTTGCGGCAGGGGAGGAGGGCATGGCGCTCATCCACCTGAACCAGAATTTCCGAAGCGCAACGGGCGTGCTGGATTTTGTGAACATGCTGTTTGCCGCCGTGATGCGTGCCGACTGCGGCGACGTGGACTATACGGAGGACGAGCAGCTCAATCCCGGCTCTCCGCTGTACCGGAATTTTCCCGATAAGACGCAGATTCTCCTTGCCTGCGAGGATGCGGACACCCCGCGCGAGGTGCATGTGCAGGCGGAGTGCATCGCGGACACGATTGCCGGCATGATCGGCAGGGCAGACGTGCGCATCCCCGGCGCGGACGGGACAGTCACCACACGACCCGCGCAGGCAGGGGATTTCTGCATCCTGATGCGTGCGGTGAAGGGGCATGCGGAGCCGTATCTGGAGGCGCTGCACCGCCGGGGGATTGCGGCGGCGATGGATTCCGGCAGCGGGCTGCTGGAGTACCCGGAAATCCACCTCATCCGTGCGCTGCTGTGCATTGCCGACAATCCCATGACGGACGTCGCGATGGCATCGGTGATGCTGTCCGCGGTCGGCGGCTTCACGACCGAGGAGCTGGCGCAGCTTCGCCTGGAAACGCAGGCGCTGTTTCTCAAGCGCCGCCAGCGCGGCAGACTGTACCAGCGGATGCGTGTGTTCAGCCGCCGTCAAGCCCCCGAAGCCCTGCAAGCGCTTCATTCCAAGGTCAAGTCCTTCCTGAAGCTGATCGATTCGCTGAAGGAAGCCGCGGATCGGCTCCCGCTGGAGGATGCGGTCTGGGAATGTTACCACCTGACCGATCTGCTCGCGCTGCAAAGCGTGTATGACGATGCCGCCGAGCGCCGTTCGCATCTGGATGCCTTTGCGCGGATGGCGGGAAGCTACAGCAATTATGCCGATCTGACGGCGCAGAGCTGTTTGTCCGGCTGGCTGCGGTATCTGGAGCGCGTGGAGGGCGAGAACGGCAAGCACGAGGTCAAGGGCAGCGCCGAAGTGCGCGGATGCGTTCGGATCAAGACGATCCACCGGTCGAAGGGACTGGAATTTCCGTTCGTATTCGTCACGAATCTCGAAAAGAAATTCAACAGGGACGGCGGTAAGGCGATCCAGCAGGCGGCATCGGACGGTATGCTCGGTCTGAAAATCTACGACCGCAGCAATCTCCGGCTCTACAAGACCGCCGCCTTCACGCACATCCTGAGCGCTGCCGAAAAACGGCAGACCAGCGAGGAAATGCGTTTGCTGTACGTCGCGCTGACCCGTGCCGAGCAGCAGCTCTTTCTGGTGATGGATCAGGACATCTGCCGGAGCCTGACGGAAAAGGCGGGCGCCCTGCTTGATCTGGATCCGGGCATGGTGCCGTATTTCTCGCGCTATGCAATCCGGATGCAGGACTGGGTGATGTACGCCCTCCTGTCCGGCAGGGACCGTGAGCATATCCGGCGACTGATCGGCGGCGAGGAGAGCCGCGGCGAATATGCCGATTACCGGATCTGGCGGTACCAGCCTGTTGTGCAGGCGCAGATTCCCGCATCGCAGACGAAACCGGACCCGGACGCAGCGGCGGACATGCGCCGGCATCTGGGATGCACCTACCGGACGGAGCAGTCCGACCTGATCGCCAAAATCACCGTCACGCAGCTTGCGCACCCGGAAAAGGGCATCCTCGAACAGCGCCGCAAGCCGAAATTCACATCCGCATCCACGAAAAACGGCATTCCCGTGCTCCGTGCCAACGAGCACGGCACGGCAGTCCATAAAATCATGCAGCTTCTGGATTTTCCCTCTGCTGCGCAGGATCCGGAGGCGGCGCTGAACGCCCTGCTGGAGGAAAACGCGATCACGCCGAGCGAGCACGCCTGCCTGACACCGGCGCATCTGGCGAAATTCTTTGCGTCATCGCTGTATCAGCGCATCGCCGCCGCCGAAACTGTTGAGCGTGAGCGCAAGATCTTCGTGGAGCTCGGAACGCTGGAGCTTCCGGCAGTCGCCGCACCCTATCAGGGAACGGACGGCACGATGATCGGCACGATGGATCTGGTATTCCGCGAGCCTGACGGCTGGGTCATCGTTGATTACAAGACCGACCAGGACATGAGCGAAGCAGAGCTGACCGGGGAATACGCCATGCAGCTTCTGCTGTACCGCGCCGCACTGGAGCAGATCACCGGGGAGCCGGTCAAGGAGCTGTATCTCTATTCCTTCGCACTGGACAAGGCGCTGGAGATCCCGTAAGGAGGTATTATGCAAACAGAATTGGACGACCTGCTGCGCCGCAGTCTGGCGCAGGGGGAATATGCCGGCGCTGTCGCCGCCGTCTATCAGAACGGGGAGTGCCTGTATCTGGGCACGGCGGGCGATGCCGACAGGGAAGCCGGCAGGGCAATGCAGCCGGACACGATCTTCCGCATCTATTCCATGACCAAGCCCGTCACCGCCGCGGCAGTCCTACAGCTCACAGAGCGCGGGCTGCTGCACCCGGATATGCCGGTGAGCGAGTTCCTCCCGGAATTCGCATCCCTCCGCGTCTGCAATCCCGACGGCGGCACGCATCCGGCATCCGCGCCGCTGCGCATCCAGCATCTGCTGAACATGCAGAGCGGGATGCCCTACCCGAACTGCGGAACGCCTGCGGAGTGTGCGGTGTCGTCGTTCTTCGGGCAGATGGAGGCGGCACGCATCGCGGGAAAGCCCTATTCAACGCGCGATTTCTGCCGCGGCATCTCCGAGATCCCGCTTGCCTTCGAGCCGGGTACGCACTGGCTCTACGGCACCTCCGCGGACGTGCTGGGCGGGCTCGTGGAGGCGGTGACCGGGCAGAGCTACCGTGATTATCTGCGGGAGCACATCTTCCTGCCGCTCGGCATGGAGGACACGGATTTCTACGTTCCGCCGGAGAAGCAGAACCGCTTTGCCGCCGCCTACGACCGGCAGGACGGCGCCCTTGTCCGCGACGACGAATGCTATCTGGGTCTGAACGACCAGCGAACGCTGCCGACATTCTGCTCCGGCGGCGCGGGGCTGACCTCGACGGTCACGGATTACGCGCAGTTCGCGCAGGCGCTGGCAAACGGCGGCATCGCGCCCAACGGCACGCGCATCCTGTCCCGCGCATCGGTGGATTACATCCGCACCCCGCAGGTGACCGGCGAGCGCTTCCGGCAGGATCAGGACTGGGACAGCCTGCGCGGCTATGACTATGGAGCCCTTGTGCGCGTCCTGACCGACCGTGCGGGCTTCGGGACGCTGGCAAATCCCGGGGAATTCGGCTGGGACGGCTGGACGGGAACGTATTTCTGCACTGACCCGACCGCGCACCTGAGCATCCTGTTCTTCATCCAGCGCATCAATGCCGGCACCACGAACGCCGTCAAGCTGATGCGGAACATCGTCTATGCGCACCTGAAATGACGCAGAGCAGGGATTATTCCCTGCTCTGAAATTTTTTGAAATATTTTGTGCCACAAGGCTGTAATTTTTTTGAAGCCACTCCTGCAACAGCGGTTTTCTCCGAATTTACGCTGTTTTGGGAGAACCAGTGGTAGATAATAATTTTGCGTTCAACCAATTTTTCTACCAAATCGTCTACCAAAACCATTCGATTTTCTTTCTTCCTTACTCTTATTTTCAGACCAAAACTTTTTTTGGTAGATTCGGTCATGTTGCATTCTGTGTCATTTCAGGGGTATCTGTACCCCCATTCGTGCCATCAAGCCCCTCGCCACTGAGAAGCCTTGCGATCTTGTCAGCCGACTCGATTCTTGAACTATATTAGTCCTTCCACGGCAGAAGTATTTTGCCGGGTGGTTGTGAGAACAGCTCGGTCAGGTATCAGGCTGGCATATTATATGAGTAAACGGTCAACCCGGAAAAAACAAATCCGAAGCTGACCGTTTATTATTGTGAAAAATCAGGGTATTATCTGACCGGGATCAGAATAGTCCTTTCGTGTGAAAAGACACAATACTTAATCTTCTTTCTTTTTTCTTCCCAAAGAACGAAGCATCATAAATGCACCGCTTACAGCCATCAGTACAGCTGCAGAAGCTGTCACGGCTGTACCAGTTGACTGAACACCAGTCTGCGGGAGATTGACAGCATTGCCGTTCTGATCTGTGCCCTTTCCTGTAACCGGATCCAGACGATAGGTATCCAGGACATTGCCGGAAGCATCATACAGGATAACACTGACGCTGCCGTCTGCATTTGAGGTCACTGCTGTATTTGCAGGTGTTGTACCATTTTTCCCGGCATAATCCTTTCTTGCATAATCCGCAAGCTGCTCGTTCGTGAAGCCCTTTGCCTTTGTCGTTTCCGTAGTCTCTGCAGGCTTTGTTTCAGTTTCTGTAGAGGTTTCGGTCTGCTGTGTCGTTTCCGCCGGCTTGGTATCGGTCGTTGCAACAGATGCTGCGGTCGTTTCGATCGGCTGCGTGCTCTCCGTTGTTTCGGTCGTCTCAGTCGGCTGCGTGCTCTCCGTTGTTTCGGTCGCCTCAGTCGGCTGCGTACTCTCCGTTGTTTCAGTCGTCTCGGCAGGTTCCGTTGTCACGCTCGCGGCGGATGTCAGGTCAATGGTAACCTTTGTAGAGCTTGTTTCATCAAACAGCATCAGCTCTTTCTTGCCGTCAGTCTGGTCGAGATAGGCGCGTACTGTCAATACGGCACTGTTTTTCTGAATATCTTCTTCTGTGAGGGTATAGGAATACTCCTTTTCAACAGATCCCAACTTATCCACAGTACCGACTGCAAGGCTGTCATTTTCTCCGATCATCAAAACTACGTTGTCCAGACCTGTTTCTGTCTGATTCGATGCTGTAAACTTGATCTTTACCGTATCGCCGGCTTTCAGCTGCTTCTCCTGTGTCTCCGGTTTTGCTGTAACGTTGAGGATCTCTGCATCGGAGATCGCCCGGATGCTGAAGTTGTCAATGTCCATATCCACACCGTATGTATCAGCGTGTAATTGCTGACTGATGTCTGCCAGATCTGCCCAGGCATCACCTGCCATCAGATAACTCTCTCCTGCATTGACAACGCCGGTAAAGTAGGCGAAAGACTCCTCCATATTCTTTCGATACTGTTCCTTCATTCTGTCTGACAGATCGGATTCTTCAATGCTTTTCAGACTATCATCAAGTGATTCTCTCAATCCCTTCTCATTGATCTGCGGATGGAGTGCAATACCGTACTTGCCGTCTTCTCGCTTAACAGTAACCACAACTGAATAACGCTGTCCCTTCTTTAGGAAAACAGGAGTATCCAGATCTGCTGTATGATAGCCGCTGAAAGCACAGGATGAATGCACTGTTGCAGCCAAAGTGCCGTCCGTAGGCGTTTTGGCATCCTGATCTAGCAGATAGACCTGATACTCCAGTTCCTCATTATTTGTGACTGAAGTATATCCAACTGTGCGGAGATACATATTATTGTCTGCCTCAAACACATTTGCCATAGATGCCTTATCGGAAGACTTTATCTCGTTCACATAGATTTTAGGGCTGAAATCATAGCTTTGCAGTTTCGTATCTGCTGCTTTTTCCGATGATGTGTTTACCTTGAAATCCAAAGTGATCGCCTCACCCAAACTCTGGTCGTAGTAAGAAATGTAAAAATAGCCTTCATCACCCCAGTCTGTTCCCCAGCTGTTTTTCACGATATAGGCTCCGTTCCCGCCAATCGTGTTATTTGGATCGTAGAAGTATTCCTTGGGGAAATCATCATCATATCCAACGATCGTGACAACATGATTTGCGTAAGATTGGAAATCATTTCTAAAGAGAGGAACGAACCATGAAAAAAGCATTAAGAATCACAGGCAAAATATGCAAATGGATAGGGCTTATCCTACTTGTACTTATCGCGGCATTCTTCATCGCAAGGTCGATAGGCATGGGGCTTAACAAGCGCACCCCCGACGGCGGGATCAACGAATCTATGCTTGTGAATATCAACGGCACAAAGCAGTGGATCAACATCTACGGGCAGGACAAGGACAATCCCGTTTTGCTGTATCTTCACGGCGGTCCGGGCTCTGCAACGAGTCAAATTGATTATGCCTTCACAAGAAAGTGGAGCGACGTTTATACGGTCGTCACA
>ONEQ01000055.1 GCA_900316885.1 uncultured Eubacteriales bacterium
CGACGAGTGTATCAGCTCAATGCCGATAAAAGAGCTTGCAAGGGCAATTGGCGCACCCGAAAAAATCCGCACCATCACCGACGCCCTGCCCTACCGCGACCTCGTCATCGTCGGGCTGCGCGTCAAAGACCTCAAGCTGAAAAACACAGGCAAAAAGCCCACCGTCAGAAACACTGTGCCTGATTGCTGGATTTACGTCCAGGACAAACGCGTGAAGCTCGGTCGCCTGCAGGTGTTCAACAACTGGTCACCATACATCGTCAAAGACCCGTTTGAAACGCTGTGGCTTGGCGCAGAGTATTTCTGCAGCGAGGGCAGCGAGCTTGAAAAGCTGACCGACAAGCAGCTTGCCGCGCTCGCCGCAAAGGAGCTTCGCCGCATCGGGATCCTCGGCAGCAGCCCTGTCCTCGATTTCCACGCCCTGCGCGTCGCAAAAGCCTACCCCGCCTATTTCGGCTCATACAGCCGCTTTGACACCGTCCGCCGCTACCTCGACGGCTTTGAAAACCTCTGGTGCGTCGGCAGAAACGGTCAGCACCGCTACAATAATATGGATCACTCCATGGCAACCTCCTTTGCGGCTGTCAAGCAGATCCTCGCAGGCTCCACGGACAAGACCTCCGTATGGAACGTCAATACCGAGCAGGAGTATCATGAGACTGCCAAAGAGGAGAACAACGCATGAGCAATGAGGTGACTGTCACTGAACAGGACACCGCAGAGATCACAGAGACGGCGAAAGCCGTCTCTGCTTCTGCGGAGACTCCTGAAACACCCAAGGGAAAGCCAGTACAGGGAAAGGCTGCCGAGGAGGATGATGTCGAGTGGAGCGATGTCTTCCTCAAGATATCGGGCTTTCTCATGAAATGGGGCTGGGCGATCCTGCTGGCATTTTCCATCCTGCTGATCGGCTATTATACGCTGTTCCCGTCACGCACCTACTTCCATTCGGACTGCACCGATACGCTGATGTGGGCGGTCGCCTCCCGCGACAACGGCAAGCTGTTCAATACGGACTTCTGCTATGCCTGCCTGCTCCCGTTCGGCACGTCCATGATTATGTACGCCCTGATCCCCCTGTTCGGCGTCTCCATGACGACCCATGTGCTGGGTATGCTGATCTTCTTCCTGCTGTTCACGGCGGGTATGATCTGGATGCTCCGCGAAATGAAATGGGACTGGAGATGGATCTCCGCGGCGGTCTATATCGAGCTGATGATCTGCTCCGGCAGTGAGAAGCTCCGCGAGATCTACTGGGGGCACACGATCTATTACAGCCTTGCGGTGCTGTTCCAGTTCGTGGGACTGGCGCTGCTGTTCCGGTGTCTGGACAACTACAAGAAGATGGATGCCGCCGACACCGACGAGAAGAAGAAATATGCGGGTATCGCGCTGTATGTGACGATGGGTCTGCTGGGTCTGTGGTTCACGCTCACGGGCATGAACCAGATCATCACCATCGCAACCTTCTCGCTCCCGGTGATGGGTGCGGTGTTCTGTGAGAGATGGCTCGATCACGGAACCGAGGTCAGGAGCAAGAAGAATCTCCGTGCGCTGATTCTGCTCGCTGTCATGGCATGCGGCATGGTGCTGGGCTTCATCATCACCAGCGGTGCGGCAAAGGATATTACCGCCGGCTACGAGGGCGCATTCTCCAACTATGACGGCATGGACAAGTGGGTCGAGCATGCCGAGGGCTTTGCCAAGGCGTGGATGTCGCTGCTGGGCGCGGATATGAAGGACGGCGACAAGCTGATGAGCGTCAAGAGCGTCGGGGATCTGCTGACCTTCTTCACCGGCGTGATTCTGCTGGTCGTTCCGGTGATTGCGCTGTTCTGCTACAACCAGTTCAAGGAGAGAAAGCTCCGTATTCTGGTGCTTTCCTACTGGCTCATGACGCTGCTCATCATGGTCGGCTATATCCTCGGCAAGCTGTCGAGCGCGAACTGGCGTCTGTCCCCGATCGTGGGCATGTCCGCGGTTGTGACCGTTGCCTTCGTCAAGTGGGCATTCGGGCAGATCAAATGGCAGCGCTTTGCAACGCTGCTCCTGATCCCGGTGGCAATGGTCAGCACGATCACGGCATTCACCATCGTGAAGATGCCCGCAGACAATACCGCTGAGAACAAGCTCTATACCATCGCAAAGGGTCTGGAGGCACAGGGTCTGACCTACGGCTATGCAACGTTCTGGAATGCGAACGGCGCGACGGTCGCATCCGATTCCAAGGTCAAGATCCGCAACGTCACCATCGAGGAGGGCAACTGCTATCCGTACCGCTATCAGACACTGGAGAAGTGGTATAAGGATCAGCCCGGACAGGACAAGTACTTCCTGCTGATGGATGCCGGCGAGCGCGATATGCTCGAGGGCTCCTATATCGAATCCCTCAAGATTGGTGAGACCTATATCGAGGGCTATACCGTCTGGATCTTTACGCAGAATCCGATGGGATAAGGGAATTTTGATGAACGATACTTCCCCGGCGAGAGCTGGGGAAGTATTTTTTTGCAAGAAAAATTAATAAACCCCTTGACAAGTTTGCAAAAACGTGGTATACTAAACTTGTAAGGAAGATTAATAATCTGAAACGCGAATTATAAAGAAGGTGAGACGATGCACAAGAGTATCTACAGCCTGGTGCTGGCGGATGATGTGGTGGCGGCGGTGGATCGGATGGCGTACCAGCTGCACACGAGCCGGTCAAACCTCATCAACCAGATCCTCGCGGAACGGCTGTCCTGCGTCACGCCGGAGATGCGGATGCAGGCGGTGTTCTCCCGCATGGAGGAGCTGATGAGCAGCTTCCGGGTGCTGGAGCAGACCTCGGCGCACATGCTGTCGCTGCAAAGTCAGCTCGACTACAAGTACAAGCCCACGGTGCAGTATTTCGTCGAGCTTTACCGCATCCCGAAGGAGGGGGAGGACGGACGGCTGCGGGTGCAGCTCCGAACGCAGAACCAGACGCTTATTGCGGTGCTGGACGATTTCTTCCGGCTCTGGACGGCGCTGGAGGAGCACTATATCCCCGGTGCCGCCGGGACGGTGTACCGCATTTCACCGGGTCGGCTGGAGCGTTCCATCCGCAATCCCGGTGTGGATGAGGATGCGCTGGGCGAGCTGATCGGCGGGTATGTCCGTACCTTTGACAAATATCTGAAAGCCTATTTTGCGGGCATTGCACATCCGCAGGAAACAGCGCAGCGCCTGGAAACCGCATTCCAGGCAGAATCTAAATCTCTCGAAAAAACCATTTAGCGGATGGGGTGCAGGGGATCACATCCCCTGCCGAGGGTCCAGGGGCGAGCAGCCCCTGGCAGGAGTCCAGAGGGCAGCGCCCCAAATCTAAAAGGAGGTTATCTATATGAACGCACAGAAATTCACACAAAAATCTCTGGAAGCAGTCCAGAATGCACAGAGTATCGCCATTTCCGCGCAGAGCCAGCAGATCGAGCAGGTTCACCTGTTTGCGGCGCTTGTGTCGCAGGAGGGAGGGCTCATCGGTCAGATGATGCAGAAGCTCGGCGTCGATGCCGGGGCGCTGCGCCAGACCCTCCAGTCCACCATCGATTCCATGCCCGCTGTGACCGGCTCCGGCAGAGAGCCCGATAAGGTCTATGTTTCGCGGGATGTGGATGTCGCGCTGACTGCCGCAGAGCAGCTTGCCGCGAAAATGAAGGACGAGTATGTCTCCGTCGAGCATATCGCCCTGTGTCTGATCGAAAAGCCGGATTCCCGCCTGAAAAAGATTCTCGATCAGTACCACATCACAAAGGATGCCTTTTTGCAGGCACTCGTGCAGGTGCGCGGCAATACCCGTGTGACCTCCGAAAATCCCGAGGATACCTACGACGTCCTCACGAAATACGGCTCTGATCTGACCGATCTTGCCCGCAAGAATAAGCTCGATCCCGTGATCGGGCGTGACAGCGAGATCCGCAACGTGATCCGCATTTTGTCCCGTAAATCCAAGAATAACCCCGTTCTGATCGGTGAACCCGGCGTCGGCAAGACCGCCATCGCAGAGGGGCTTGCCCTGCGTATCGTGCGCGGCGACGTGCCGGATTCCCTGAAAGAGCGCAAGATCTTTTCCCTTGACCTCGGTGCCCTGATCGCCGGCGCGAAGTACCGCGGCGAATTCGAGGAGCGCCTGAAAGCCGTTTTGCAGGAGATCAAAAAGAGCGAGGGCGGCATTATCCTCTTTATCGATGAGCTCCACACCATCGTCGGCGCCGGCAAGACCGACGGCGCGATGGATGCCGGCAACCTCCTCAAGCCCATGCTTGCCCGCGGTGAGCTGCACTGCATCGGCGCAACGACGCTGAACGAATACCGCCAGTATATCGAGAAGGATCAGGCTCTGGAGCGCCGGTTCCAGCCGGTTCTGGTGCCGGAGCCGACCGTGGAGGATACCGTTTCCATCCTGCGCGGACTCAAGGAGCGCTATGAGGTGTTCCACGGCGTGAAGATCCACGACGGCGCCCTGCTTGCCGCCGCAACCCTTTCCGACCGCTATATTTCGGACAGATTCCTCCCGGATAAGGCGATCGACCTGGTGGATGAGGCGTGTGCGATGATCCGCACGGAGATGGATTCCATGCCGCAGGAGCTCGACGACATCTCCCGCCAGATGATCCGTCTGGAAATTGAGGAAACTGCCCTCAAAAAGGAAACCGACAAGATTTCGCAGGAGCATCTGGTGGAAATCCAGAAGGAGCTTGCCGAGCTGCGCGATAAATTCGCTGAAATGAAGGCACGCTGGGAAAACGAGAAATCCGGCATTTCCAAGGTGCAGAAGCTCCGCGAGGAGCTCGAATCCGCGACCGCCGAGATGGAACGCGCCGAGCGTGAGTATGACCTGAACAAGGCAGCCGAGCTGAAATACGGCAGAATCCCGGAGCTGCAAAAGCAGATCGCCGCCGAGGAGCAGAACAGCACTGCAAACGGCACGTCACAGTCGATTCTGCGCAGTGAGGTTACGGCGGAGGAGATCGCGAAGATCATCTGCCGCTGGACGGGCATCCCGGTTGCAAAGCTGATGGAGGGCGAACGCGAAAAGCTCCTGCGCATGGAGGATATTCTGCATGAGCGCGTGATCGGACAGGACGAGGCAGTCACCAAGGTCAGCGAGGCAATCCTGCGCTCGCGTGCGGGTATTCAGGATCCGGACAGACCGATCGGCAGTTTCCTGTTCCTCGGTCCGACCGGCGTCGGCAAGACGGAGCTCGCCAAGGCGCTGGCACAGTCGCTGTTCGACGATGAGGATGCGATGGTGCGCATCGATATGAGCGAATATATGGAGAAATTCAGCGTGAGCCGCCTGATCGGAGCGCCTCCCGGATACGTCGGCTACGAGGAGGGCGGTCAGCTCACGGAGGCTGTGCGCCGCAAGCCGTATTCGGTTGTCCTGCTCGATGAGGTCGAGAAGGCGCACCCGGATGTGTTCAACCTGCTCCTGCAGGTACTCGACGACGGCAGAATCACCGATTCGCAGGGCAGAACGGTGGACTTCAAGAACACCATCCTGATCCTGACCTCCAACCTCGGCAGCCCGTTCATTCTGGAGGGGATGCAGGAGGACGGCAGCATTTCGGAGGATGCGAAAAAGCAGGTGAACGCCCTGCTGCACAAGCAGTTCCGCCCGGAATTCCTGAACCGTCTCGACGAGATTGTGTTCTACAAGCCGCTGCAGCGGACGGAGATCTTCCGCATCGTGGATCTGCTCCTGACCGATCTCCAGCGCCGCCTGAAGGACAAGCAGCTTTCCGTTACCCTGACCGATGCGGCAAAGCAGGCGGTTGTGGACAACAGCTACGATGTGGCATTCGGTGCGCGTCCGCTCCGCCGCTACCTCCAGCAGAAGGTGGAGACACTCACGGCAAAGTATATCATCGGCAAGGATCCCGCGCCCGGAACGGCGTTGGTCTGCGACTACGCGGACGGGGATTTTGTGCTGAACGAGGCATGAGCTGTAACGGCAAGAGCCTGACGGATGTGACTATCCCGCATCTTCGGATGCGGGATTTTGTCTGGGTACATGTCACGGACAGTTGTCCTCGGTACAAATACACCAAATACACAAAAACAAACTGTCGAACTACAGCATATTCACAAAATTTCCTGAAATCTTATCATACATCTTGACGAATCCGCAAAAGCATAGTATAATAATATGTAGACGTTACGCTTACCTGAGAATGTCAAATTTTTCACAAAGTCAGCGTAACCGATCAATCCTACAAATTACGTGGAGGTAATGACCAATGAGCAGAGTTTACAATTTCAGCGCAGGTCCGGCTGTTCTGCCGGAAGAGGTTCTTCAGGAATGTGCAGCAGAAATGATGGATTACAAGGGCTGCGGCATGTCCGTTATGGAGATGTCCCATCGTTCCAAGGTATACGATCAGATCATCAAGGAGGCTGAGGCTGATCTCCGCGACCTGATGAATATCCCGGACAACTACAAGGTAATCTTCCTCCAGGGCGGCGCTTCCCTCGTATTCGCAGAGGTTCCGATGAACCTGATGAAGAACGGCAAGGCTGCTTACATCATCACCGGTCAGTGGGCTAAGAAGGCTGCTGCTGAGGCTGAGAAGTACGGTGAGGTTGTCAAGGTTGCTTCCTCTGCTGACAAGACCTTCTCCTATATCCCGGATTGCTCCGATCTGGACATCCCGGAGGATGCAGATTACGTTTACATCTGCGAGAACAACACCATCTACGGCACCAAGTTCTGGGAGCTGCCGAATACCAAGGGTCACATCCTCGTATCCGACGTTTCCTCCTGCTTCCTGTCTGAGCCGATCGATGTTTCCAAGTACGGCGTGGTTTACGGCGGTGTTCAGAAGAACGTCGGCCCGTCCGGTGTACAGATCGTCATCGTCCGCGAGGATCTGATTGCTGACGGCCCTGCATTCAAGCAGACTCCGACCATGTGCGACTGGAAGATCCAGGCTGACAACGGTTCCCTCTACAACACCCCGCCCTGCTACGGCATCTATGTTTGCGGCAAGGTATTCAAGTGGATCAAGAAGATGGGCGGTCTGGAAGGCATGAAGGCTCACAACGAGAAGAAGGCGAAGATCCTGTACGATTTCCTCGACGAGTCCAAGCTGTTCAAGGGCACTGTTGAGAAGAAGGATCGCTCCATCATGAACGTTCCGTTCGTAACCGGCGATGCTGACCTCGACGCAAAGTTCGTTGCAGAGGCAAAGGCAGCTGGCTTCGAGAACCTCAAGGGTCACAGAACCGTTGGCGGTATGAGAGCTTCCATCTACAATGCAATGCCGATCGAGGGCGTTGAGAAGCTCGTTGCTTTCATGAAGAAGTTTGAGGCTGAGAACACCAAGTAATTTCACCGATGCAGGGGCTTTGTCCCCTGCACCAATTACCATAAGGAGGTAATCCCCATGTACAATATTCTGACCCTGAACAAGATCGCCAAGTGCGGTACTTCCAAGTTCGACGCAGCAAAGTACACTGTCGGTGATGCCGTTGCAAATCCGACCGGTATCCTGGTACGTTCCGCGGTAATGCATGACATGGAGTTCGGCGCAGATCTGCTGGCAATCGGCAGAGCAGGTGCCGGCGTCAACAATATCCCGGTTGAAAAGTGCGCAGAGCAGGGCATTGTTGTATTCAACACCCCCGGCGCTAACGCAAATGCCGTAAAGGAGCTGGTTCTGGCTGGTCTGTTCCTGGCATCCCGTAAGGTAACCAAGGCTGTACAGTGGGCTTCCACGCTGGAGGATACCGCTGAGATGAACGTGGCAAAGCAGGTCGAGAAGGGCAAGTCCAACTTCGGCGGCTGCGAGATCACCGGCAAGACCCTGGGCATCATCGGTCTGGGCGCGATCGGCAGAAAGGTTGCTTTCGCTGCCAAGGCTCTCGGCATGACTGTTGTCGGCACCGATCCGTTCCTGTCCGAGGCTGCTGCCAAGGAGCTGGAGGGCACGGTCAAGGTCGTTGCTACCAAGGAGGAGATCTATGCAGAGGCTGACTACATCACCCTGCATGTTCCGTGCAACAACGACACCAAGGGCTTCTTCAATGCCGATGTCTTTGCAAAGTGCAAGGACGGCGTGAAGATTCTGAACTTCGCACGCGGCGAGCTCGTGAACGATGACGATCTGGAGAAGGCAATTGCATCCGGCAAGGTTTCCGCATATGTTACCGACTTCCCGAATGCAAAGACTGTCAAGATGGACGGCGTGGTAGCCATCCCGCACCTGGGTGCATCCACCGAGGAGTCCGAGGACAACTGCGCTATGATGGCGGCTGATGAGCTGATCGACTACATCGAGAACGGCAACATCAAGAATTCCGTGAACTTCCCGAACGTATCCGCTGACGCTGCCAAGAAGGTATGCGTTCTGCACAAGGAGGGCGTAAGCCTGCCGGGTACTGTTCTGGCAACCGGCGCAAAGAAGGGCTTCGGCTACACCATCCTCGCTGACGGCGATGCTGATGCACTCAAGGCAATCGACGGCGTGATCCGCGTTCGCGTGATCGGCTAAGATTTTCTGCAACCATAGCCCCCGCTTCCTGCGGGGGCTTTTTGTTATGTGGGGGCGCAGCAGATTTTGTCGGGGATGTGGGGGCGAAAGCCCCCACAAAGCGGGGTGCAGGGGGCGCAGCCCCCTGCATCTGCTCCCCCTCCCCCTTGGGGAGGGGGCTGGGGGGTGGGGGGCTTTTTGCTGCCCATCCTCCCCAACTTTGAGCAGTATTGCTATTGACTTTGCAGCCAAAACGTAGTATAATAGGTAGGAAAGCCTGAATTTGACGTGTTTGCAGAACAGAAAGGAAGAAAAATCCCATGAAGAAGCTGCTCAGAACGCTGGCGGGTGTGCTCGCAGTCTCCCTGCTCGCATCCTTTGCCGGGTGTTCCAAGGAGAAAACACAGACTCCCGATAGTCAGAGTAACGATACAGTAAGCAATCCCGAAGCTGTCGAAACCACCGAGTCAAATGCATCCGCATCCGGTGACCCGGATACGATCTACTGGCTCGCAGATTATGACCTCAATCCCGCTGCCAACAGCGAACGCAGCACCGCACTCTCCCTCTTTGAGGAGCAGTATCACGGCAAGATCGTCTGGGTTCCCTGCAATGCCGACGAATGCTACGATGTCCTCGTACAGCGCCGGAACAGCGGCGAGCCTGTGGATATGCTCCCGTTCCAGACCAATGCGATGCCCGACGGCATCTCCCGTGAGCTGTTCAGCCCCCTCGATGAGTACCTCGACCTCAACGATTCCGTGTGGGACGGTATGCGCAATGCCATCGATATGTTCGCCTACGACGGCAAGCACTATGTCGTGCCGTATTCCGTTTCCGACCCGCTGCTGCTCACCTACAGCCGCAAGCTCTGTCAGGAGAACGGGCTTGAGGATCCCTATTCCCTGTATTCCCAGGGCAAGTGGGACTGGGATGCCATGTTCGATCTGATGCTGCAGTTCAAATCTCAGAATTCCGAGCATTACGGCATCGCCGGCTGGTTCGAGCAGGGGCTCCTCCATTCCACCGGACAGTCCGTCATCTCCTTCGACGGCACACAGTTCCAGAATAATATCATGGATGAGGAGATCGGTCAGGCGGAGGAGCTGCTCTCCGATCTCGCCGCACGTGGTCTGTATGACAAGACCTGGTACAACAACTACCCGACAAGCGGCAATGTCCTGTTCTATGCAATGGGTGACTGGTCGCTGCCGGCATCCAATGCCAAGAATCCCGATGCGGATATCATGGTCGTACCGTTCCCCAAGTCCCCGCGTGTCAGCGATCAGTTCTACTGCGGCAATTATGACGCGAAGATGCTGGCATATGATTCCGATAAGGGTGCGCTCGTGGCATCCTACATCCTCTGTGAGCGCAATGCCGCTGCCAAGGACGAATACCGCGCATCCGCCAAGGAAAAGGCGCTCGCTAAGACCACCAATATCCTCGGTGAGACAACCGGGTTTGTGACCGGGGAGCAGTACGATGTGATCGATGATTACAAGCTCCATTCCAAGCCGATCTATGAGTTCGGTCTCGGCATGGGCGGCGTGACGATGTACACCCACGGCATGTACACCTACGAAACCCGCGGTGTCATGAACAATATCCTCGACGGTCTGCTGACCTACCCGGATACCGGCGATACATGGGAGAATCTGCGCGACAGCCTTTCCCCCCTGATCGATCAGGAGCTGGGCGAATACAATCTCCAATAATCCGAAGCCTCCCGGACGGGAGGCTTTTGTTTTTCAAAAGACTGCGGGCGAAAGTGCCTGCAAAGGGGGTGTGGGGGCGCGGCATCCATGAATAAAAGGTGAAAGAATGTTACAAAACAAATACAATTCCTTCGGTAAAAGTGCCGGAAAACGGGATAACAGTTGACATTTCACGCGGAAACTGCTAAAATAAGTAAGGTAGTATTGGGGCGGAGTGTGCCCTGATATTTTTCAAGGCAATACCGCATAAAGGACAGTGCGTCGGATGCACAGCAGATTTTTCGTCAGCTTGCCTAATGACGACGACGCGATACTGTATGTATCGCTAGGAGAAATTGGGAAAGATGGCGGAAAAGATGCAAGCAGACGGCGTACTGAGCCGTCAGGCGGTCTTTGTGCGGTATTGCCTCAAGTTCGCTCGGAAAGGAGAATGCCCTGTGGGAGAAAGACGGCTTTGCTATGGCTGCATGGATTTCAAATCCTCGGACGATACTGTATGCCCGAACTGCGGCTACGCAGACGACACCCCCTATGACCCGAACTATATCGAGCCGGGTACCATTCTCAGCGAAAAATATGTCATCGGCACCATGATCGGTGCCAACAGCGAGGGCGCAACCTATATCGGCTATAACCAGTCCATCGGCTGCCGCGTGCTCATCCGCGAGTACATGCCCCAGGGACTCTGCTCCCGCGTGCGCGGACGCGCCGCCATCAGCGTCGATCCCAAGGCGGTCGTGCAGTACAAGGCACTCATGTCCGAGTTCGCCGACCTCAATAAAAGTCTCGCGCATATGCGCAATGTCGATCATATCAACCCCACCCTCGATATGTTCACCGCCAATAATACGACCTACGCCGTCTCCGAGTACCTCGAAGGCATCACGCTGGTCGATTACCTCAAGGATAACGCGGGCGAGCTGACATGGAAGCAGGTCTCCGAAATGTTCCCGACCTTCTTCACCACCCTCAGCCTCCTGCATAATAACGGCATCATCCACCGCGCCATCAGCCCCGAAACGATCTACGTCACCGACCGGAATGTCCTGCGCCTGTGCGCCTTCAGCATCTCCGCCGTGCGTACCGTTCAGGCGGAGCTCCCGTAACCTCTGTGCGCCGCATGAGATGAACCCCAATATCCCCAAGCACGTTTCCCGCGTCATTATGAAGGGTCTGAATCTCTATGCGGATGACCGCATCAAGAATGTCACCGAGCTCGTGACCGAGCTGTTCGATCAGCCCGAGGAGCCGGAGGCACCTAAGCCCATTCCGCCCGAATCGCCCCAGAGAGCACGGCAGAGAGCCGCGGCACATGAGGCGGAAGCCGCCCGCCGCCGCCAGATGCGCGACTACGAGGAGGGCGCCTACGACTCGGATCCGAATGAGAGCTTCCTCGACCGCGTGAAGATTCCCGTGATCGTGGGCGTGCTGCTGGTCTGCCTGCTGCTCGTCATCGCGATCATCGTCATCAACCTGATGGACACCAAGCCTATCACCCCCGTGGATACCGTCAGCCGCATCGAAACGACGTTCTATCCGACCGAAACGGACAATATCGTCTCCGAGACGGCTGCCGAGGAGCCGACCGTCAATCCGGAGCTCGACAGCACCATCCCGGATCTGATCGGCAAGAACTACGAGATGAAAAAACAGCAGCTCGAAGCCGACGGATGGCTCTATCTCGAAGCCGAGTATGAGTACAGCGACGACTTCAAGGCGGGTTATATCATGGCACAGGCAAAGCCCGCAGGTACGCCGTTCAAGTCCGGTTCGACCATCACCGTCACCGTCAGCAAGGGTCCGTCCTCGATCCGTCTCCCCGAATACAAGGGCAAGACGCTCAAGCAGTATGAGGAGGAGCTCGAAGCGCTCGGTCTGACCAATTACAACACCGAGGCGGTTGTCAATTACAAGTATGATAATAATATGGTCGTGGAGCTCAGCCGCGAGGCAGGCGAGGAGTTCGACCTCAACGGCACGGAAACGCTCCGCATCTACTACGTGAACAATCCCCCGCCGACCGAGGCATATGCACCGATCGACGATCCGCCTGCACCCGGCAACGATGATTCCAGCTATGAGATCATCGAGACAGCGCCGCCCGCACCGGATCATGACGTCGATGGACCGGTCACCATTCACGGCAATGAGGGCCCGCCTACGATCCCCAATAACGACGGCGAATAATCAAAACCCCTTTCTTCCCGGAAGAAAGGGGTTTTTCTCATAGATGCAGGAGCCGCTTGGCATTGCCGGCGAA
>ONEQ01000040.1 GCA_900316885.1 uncultured Eubacteriales bacterium
GCTCCAACTGGTCCGGCGGCGATACTGTCAACGGCATCAAGTTCGGCAGCGCAGATATCTGCTACATGACCTCCAAGGATCCGCTGAAGTGGGATAGCACGAACTTCGCAGGTATGGTATTCGCAAACACCGGTTCTCAGCGGATCGATGCCGGCGGCAACAACCACCACTCCATCATCTACTTCAAGGGCAAGTACTATGTAGCATACCATGCTCGTCAGCAGGCTCTCCGTATGCAGATCAATGCTGTTACCAGCAATGGCGGTACCAGCAAGGACGGTAACTATCGTTCGACTCATCTGAATGAGGCAACCTTCAGCAACGGCAAGCTCTCCTGCAAGGGCGACATGAAGGGTATCACCAAGCAGCTCGAGACACTGAATCCGTACGTAACCGTTGGCGCAGAGACCATGAGCAACCAGTCCAAGGGTATCTCCATCCAGGGTCTGGGCGATACTCAGGTCGTTGCAAAGGGCGGCGAGTGGACCAAGGTTTCCGGCGTTGAGTTCAAGGGCACCAAGCTCGTCCGTGCAAAGGCATCCTCCAAGAGCGGTGCAGTTATCAGAATGTCTACCGGCAAGGTTGACGGTCCTGTACTGGCTTACATCGACGTTCCGGCAGGCGGCTCCATGACCGAGATCGAGGCTGGCGTATCCCAGAATCTGTCCGGCACTGAGGATGTATACTTCTCCTACAGCGGCGATGTTGTATTCGATAGCTGGGAAGTTGAGTAAGCATCTGAAATAGGGGAACTGTGGCATACAGGTTCCTGAAAACTGAAAGGATTATTTAATTCTCCATATAGCCATATTGTATGGCATCAGATTGGGCGCTGGTTCCCAGCGCCCTTTCCCCCTGTATGGAGAATATTTTTGAAAGGAAGAGTGGAATGAAATTAAATAAGATTGCAGCGTTTGCCTCCTGTGCAGCAATGCTGTTCAGCATGGGCACTATGATCCCGACTGAGACAATGGCAGCGTCCGTTTGTCAGGTCGATACGACGGATGAATACCAGATCATCCGCGGTTTCGGCGGCATGAACCACCCGGAGTGGCAGAGTTACAAGGGCGGCGGCGATATGAAGGACGGCGAGATCCAGACAGCATTTGGTAATGGTGAAGGACAGCTCGGTCTGACCATACTGCGTATTTTTGTCAGCGATAATGAAAGCGAGTGGAAAAATTGCGTTCCGACCGCACAGAAGGCGCAGAAGCTCGGTGCGACGGTTTTTGCAACACCGTGGAATCCGCCGGCATCTATTCGTCATAACGGCAGCGGCGGCGCAAAGGGCGGCAAGTACGTCCTGAATGACGGCGCAGAGGCAGCCTATGCACAGCATCTGAATAAGTATGTCAAGTATGTCGAGGGACAGGGTATCAAGCTTAACTCCATCTCTGTACAGAACGAGCCGGACTATTCCGAGGAATGGACGGCATGGACACCTGATCGTGCAGCGAATTTCATTGCCAACTATGCCGGCGCTGTCAAGCAGGGTACCAATACCAAGCTGATGTCGCCGGAGAGCTTCCAGTACAGCCCGGAGGCATGGGGCAACGGCAAGAAGTACTATCGTGCCATCCTCAGCAACCAGAAGGCTTTTGCCAACTGCGACCTGTTCGGTACGCACTTCTATGGTACGACCCGTGACCAGATGGACTTCCCGGATCTGGAGAAGTGCGGCAAGGAGATCTGGATGACCGAGGTCTATGTTCCGAATTCTGAAGCAGATTCCTGCAACCGTTTCCCGGAGGCAATCAAGGTAGCCGAGAATATCCACAACGGTCTGGTAGTCGGCAACATGAGCGCCTATGTATGGTGGTACATCCGCCGCAGCTACAGTCTGCTTGATGAGAGCGGCAAGGTTACCAAGCGCGGTGCGATGATGGCACAGTACTCCAAGTGGGTACGTCCGGGTGCGCATCGTATCGATGCGACCGAGCAGCCGAACTCCAATATCTTGGTTTCCGCGTTCAAGAACGAGGATGATTCCATCGCGATCGTAGCCATCAACAAGGGCAACGGCGCAGTAACGCAGGACTTCAACATGAGCAGCGGCGAGAAGATCACCGATCTGGAGGCTTTCAGAACCGATGCCAACAACAATTTCAAGGAGATTCAGGCGCCCAATGCCAACGGCACCAAGTTCTCCGCACAGCTCCCCGCCAACAGCGTTACCACGTTCGTGATTTCCGGCAGCGGCGGCGGCAACTCCGAGCCGCAGGTCGATGCAGACGGCTACTACTTCCACGACACCTTCGAGGGTGATGTTTCTGACTGGACTTCCCGCGGTGCAGCTACCATTGAGCTGTCCGGCAGAACCTTCTATCAGGGTGCAGAATCCCTGCTTGCCAAGGGCCGTACCGCTGCATGGAACGGCATGGCAAAGCCTCTGAACAAGAAGGCATTCAAGGCTGGTACTGCATACAGCTTCAGCGTGAACGCATGCTACATGGACGGTGAGTCCGCATCCGAGACACTCTGCCTCAAGCTGGAGTATACCGGCTCTGACGGCGAGACCCATTACGATACCATCGCAGAGGAGGAGACTCCGAAGGGTTCCTTTGTACAGCTTGCAAACAAGTCCTACAAGATCCCGGACGGCGCATCCAACTGCAAGATTTATGTCGAGACACCTTCCAAGGAGGGTGCAACCGAGTTCGTGAACATCTATATTGACGATGCGATCGGCGCTCCCGAGGGCAAGGAGATCAAGGGTGCGGAGAAGGTTGCTGTAACCGAGCCGACCACTGAGGCTACCACGACAACCACCACCACGACCACCACCACCACCACGACTACAACGACCACCACCACAAGCACCACGACCACCGAGTCCACAACGACCACGACCACCACGGCAGCCACGACCCAGGCTCCGGCAAGTGAGACGACCACGACAGCGGTTCAGACAACTCCCGCGCAGCCGTCTGAGACCACCACGACCACGACCGAGACGGTCAAGGAGCTCGAAAAGGGCGACCTCAACGGCGACAGCGATGTCAATATCCTGGACGTTATCGTCATCAACAAGTATCTGCTGGGTACCTCCAACCTGAGTGATTCCGACATGAAGGCAGCGGATATGAACGGTGATAATAACGTGGATTCCAAGGACGGTCTGCTCATCCTGAAGAAGGTAGTCGGCTGATTCCTGACAACTGCATAACTAAAAAAATCCCTTCCGGCTGATACCGGAAGGGATTTGATTTTTTTTGTCAGTTCTGCAAAAGCGGCAGAATGATGAAGCCTGCAAACATAGCAAATGCCATGATCAGGACAAGAATCCGCATCGCAGTGCTTTTCTTTGAGCTCTGCGGGCGCTTCGGAGCTTGCTTCATGGGACTTCACCTCTTTTCATGAGAAGCAATTCTTATCGGTTCACAATGATCGTAAGGACGGGAAGCTGTGTCTGTACGACGGCTGTGGTTGTTGTGCTTGTGGTATTCACCGGAACAGCCACATCGCCGGAAACCGGTTCGGCGGGAATTTCCGACCCGTCCGCCGACATCGATGCCTCCGGATCGACGGTGCCTGTCTGTGTGGCATCGGATTCCACCGGTGAGACAGCATTGTCCGTCACGCCGGTCGTGGTTTCCGTTGCACGCAGCTTGTCCCAGATACTGGTCGTTTCTGTCGTAGCGACGATTTTCGCAGCCAGATCTGTTCCGGCATTCTGCTCGTGCCGGCGCTTGTTGACGTTTTCAATATTGCGCATTGTGAACAGTGCGTAGCCCATGATCCCGACCATAATGAGCAATGCCACAGAGATCCATACGAGCCTTCTCATCTGGAATCCTCCTTCGCCAGCAGGTAGGCATCCTGTTCGTTGATCGTCTGGCTGTCCTCCGTGCGCATGAACATCCAGCCGGCTACCTTCTCCGGATCGACGGTGAGGATGTCGCCCTCATGGATGTCCGGCAGCGTGGATTCGGTTTCCTGAACTGTGACCTTGATCGTATCGCCCTCCACAGAGCTGATCTCGGTCCAGAGCAGCTCGATGCCGTAGCCGACCTCATCGCGCTTTTCATCGGAGAGCTGGAATTCCAGCCGGATCGCGCAGCGGGCAAACGGGGTCTTGACCGCATCCTGCAGGTAATGGAAGGTCTGCTTGGCGAGTGCAATGCGGCGGCGGAAATCGCGGTTGCCGTTCGGGAAATGCAGATTGTCCGGTTCGCTGAAAAGCTCGGATTCCGTTACCGGAACCGGACCGCCGTCAGTATCGACCACCAGCATGCCGCAGGGAAGATCACGCTCCATTCTGGCAGCGATCGTCCGGGCATCGCCCATATCAGGAATCTGCGCCCATTTGAAATTGTAGGGCTCCTCACCGACATACACAACACCGAAATTCTCACCCTCATCGGGGAGCATGCCGGAGTCAACTGCCTGTGCCGCCACGCGGTCAAGCATATCAGCGAAAACGCGGAAATTCTGCGTTGTTGCACCAATGATCTCCAGATCACGCATACCGAGCACATTCAGACCGATCGTGGTCATCCAGACCTCGCCTGTATCCTGATCGCCGGTCAGGTACAGACCGAACAGGTCGTTCGGCATGACAGCTGCCTCATGGGTGCCGGTAAAACGCACCCAGTCGCCCGAATAGACGTGGCGGTTCATGAGATCGGAGAGACCGAGCATTTCCGGCAGGATCGTCGTGAAGAACTGCATCACATACTGATAGCTCACCTGAGCCGGCTCGCTGAGTGTTGTACGCAGGATGTAGCGCTTCGGATTGCGCATCATCCGTTCAAAATCCTCATCCGACAGATCCGTGACCGGTGTTCCGGGCGGTGCATCCTCCGTCTCTGTGATGATCAGCACATAATCAAACAGCTTTCCGTCGCGGCGATAGGAGACATACAGTCCCTCCTCGTCCACGACGCAGTTTGCGAGCTCCGCATCCTCCGGAATATTTGCCTTGACGCGCTGCTCCATCTGCTCGTAGGTAACATCCGTATCCTCCGGCAGGGAAGCGATCATCACGCACGGGAGACGGCGGGTGATGCCGTGGGCAGAGCGCAGCTGCTCGCCGGAAAACGGATTCTCGAAGTCAACCGGCACGATCGTGCGGGAGAGCTTGTCGAGGAAATAGGACGAGCCGTTGCGGCGGTCGAGCTGCTTGGCGATCTCGCGGGATTCATTGTAGAAGTAATCGCGGATATCTGTCAGCAGCATACCCTCCTTGGGGAAATCCAGCGGCAGGACGTGCAGAACAGGGGATTTGCTTCTGCCGTCCGCATTTGGTGTCTTGTCGTTGATCCCGCAGAGGGTCTGCATCAGGCGGTAGGCACCGTCTGCAAACCGCAGGCGCATGGTCGGATTCTTGCAGGCGGCAAATTCCGGCAGGCACTGCTTGAACACATTCCAGCCGTGGCTGGGATCTGTCGCGCTGAATAGCGCCAGCAGCATACCGGTTGCGTCCAGAAATTCGGGATCGCCCTGCGTGTAGCGCTCACAGAGCTCGCCGTAGTAGGATGCCTCGTCCATGTCGCCGCCAAACAGGTAGTGCTCCAGCAGATAGCAGTAGGTATAATGCGGAATCTCGGCACAGTGCAGGGAACCGTCCAGAATGGGCTTTGCAATGCGGAGTGCATCCTCCTCATCACCGAGCTCGAGTGCAATGTGCATCTCGAAATTCGTCTCGCATGCCTGGCAGTCGGAATAGCCGTCACGCTTGGTATTGCGGAACGCCTCAAGCTCGCGCTTGCAGGCATCGGGATCGACCTGGCGCAGGTAATTGCAGCGCTTCATGTGGTACACGCGCAGGGAAACGCCGTAGTATTCGCAGCGGCGGCGGTATTCCTCGAAATTGCGCTCGATCTGCTCACGGGAAACCTGGTGGAAATCCCATGCATTTTCGATCACCCATTTGAAGGCAACGAGCATATCGTCGGCGTATTCGTCCTCCAGCTCGGGGTGATCGTCGTAGATTTTCAGAAGCTCCGGAAAGCTCAGGATTGCCTTGAAGGCATCGTCGTGGAAGATGGATTCCTGAATATTCTGGAACCGGAAGTAGAATCGCCAGTTGTGAGCACCGGCTTCGTCCGCCTCGCGGATCGCATCAGCGATCGCATTCAGGCGTGCCGTACCGTGCTCCGCCTCACCAATGGTACGAATGTGGGCATCAGCAGAAAACATAGGGGGTCACTCCTTTCCATAGGGATGCAGCAGCATCTGCATATAATCGTCTGTGCCGTTGCGGGCATCGAATCTGCGGGCAAGCTCCCCGGCGGTTTCGCGGAGCTTCTGCCCGGCTTCTGCGGGATCGCCGCCGCCGGGAATCCGAATCTGCGAAAGGTACTGCGGCTGATCGGCGAGCGTGCCAAAGAGGTGGCTTGCGCCGACGGCAAACAGCACGCGCAGCCACGGATTCTTGGAGGTCTGGAAATCGGGATAATTCCGGTTGAACAGCTCGCAGGCATGTGCCGGATCCTGCGCCGCATAGAGGGTGAGCAAAGTGCCGATGATGTCGTGGTAGTACGGATCACCGCTGACACGCCGCTCGATCTTCCGGGCAAACTCCGCAGCCTCCTCAAAGCGGCGGTGCTTCACGTAATACGCGATAAAATCGTGATAGGTTGCCTGTGGCAGACAGCTGGATTTCAGCCTGCCGGAGAAGATGTCCTTGGCAGCATTTAGCGCTTTCTCCTCCTCACCGACAGCGAGGTAATACTCTGCCTGCTGGTCAAAATAGAGTGCACGTCCGTCCGAGCTGTCATCCAGCGGCTCGTCCAGAAACCGGTAAAAGCACATGGACGCAATGTCCATATCCACATGCATGTAGAACAGGCAGCGCTTCATGTAGTAGCCGGAGAGGGACTTGCCCTGTCTCCGGAGCTCCTTCTTGAATTCGCGGAAATAGCTGTCGATCTCGTCCTTGCTGATCTGGGGAAATTCCGGTGCCGCCTCCACGATCCACTTGAACGTGATGAGGAAGGAATGTGCGATCCGCCCATCCTCCTGCAAAGCATCGTGTTCCTTCCAGAGCCGGAGCAGCTCGGGGAAGCAGATCAGCGCATAGTAGCGGTCGCCGCAGAAGATGGATTCCTCGATGTAATCGTACCGGAACCAGAACTGCCATTCGAGATCCTTGGCAAGATCGGCTTCACCGATCGCCTTGCGGATGGCATTCAGTCTTGCCTCGCCGCGGTCATAGTTTTCAAATTCTGACTCGGTCAGGGAAAAATTGGGCATCATGTACCTCCTTTATTCGGCGGTGCCCCATTCGATGAGCTGAATGAGGTTATCATTGAGCAGGGACATTTCGTTGCCCTGCATCGGGAAACGCCCGGTCAGGAGCGCCTGTACATAGAGGATTTCCAGACAGACGCGAACCTTTTCGGCATCCCGGAGCCTGGAGAGCCGCTTGATGAGCGGATTGCGCCAGTTGAGGTAGAACGCCGCCCGTGCGGGACCGATCTCCTCCGCGAAGGCATTGAGCATGGAGGAAAACAGCTCATGGGAATTTTCCTGGGAATGGCGGATCTCGCGCAGGGTCTGCGCATTATCGTCGAGCATGTAGAACACCGGGAGCTGTGACGGGGAAAATGCCTTGAGCGCCGCATCGCAGTCGAATTTCCGAAACAGGGGCTCTGCAATGTGCAGGAGCTCTGCCGCTTCCTTCTGCGCATCCCCGCCCGGCTCCTCGAGGAATTCATCGAAGGTAACAAGCTCCAGCGGGTAGATAATGAGCTCCGGCTCATAGTCCTGCAGCATCCGCAGGAGGGACGCATCATAGACATAGCACGCATTCACCAGAAGCTGCCCCTGTGACAGCATCAGGGCACTTGTCCGGTGGAACTGGTTAATATCCGTCGTGAAGCTGATCGGATCGTGCCGGGAAAGGAGCTCCTTGCCGGTCAGCTCGCCCATGTTCGTCTCGAACCGGATGAACGGGATGAATGTCCGAAAGAATGTCTCATCCTCGCTTGCCATGGATTTGATCGCCATGATATGGATGCGGATGATGTCCTCCAGCAGCGGCGGATTCTTTGCGGAGAGCCCGATCAGGTATTCGGAGATGCACGCGGAAAGCTCATCCCGCGCCTGCGCCAGCAGGTCATCCTCATAGAAATTCTCACGCGATGCGGTCGGACGGAGCTTCTGGGTATTCAGGAAGCACCGCAGGAAGCCCGACCATTTCGGCAGAATCGACTCGCCGTCCTCGGTGAGGAGCATGTTTTTCAGGTAGATGCGGTGGTGGGTCTTGGCATGGAGCGACACCGCATGGGGCAGGATGTACGCCACGCCGCTGAACAGCCCGGATTTCGATTCCAGCGGGATATAGCCGAGAAAATCGCTCTCGAAGATCTCGCGTCCGAGTGCCATGACGCTGTCGCGGGCATTGGAGCCGGCGGGAATCATCTCATTGATGCGCGACTGTGTGCCGTCCTCCGATTCCAGCATGACCGGGAAGGGGAGGGGGAGCCCGTAATAGCGCACGAGCCGGGTGACGGTTTCCTCGTCAAAATACTGCTCGGCGCCTGCCTTTGTCTGGATGAGGATGCGCGTTCCGACGGGAACATCGGCGGTGTCCGTCTCTGTAATGCTGTAGGTGCCGTCCGGTCTGCCCTGGAATTCATACGCCTTGTCCGGCTCCTTGACGGAGCGAGTCCGGAGCAGGATCTCGTCGGTGACCATAAAGCACGACAGCATACCGATGCCGAAGCGCCCGATATAGTCGTCGAGGATGCGTCCGGTTTCCAGATCGCGCTTGGAGCTCTGCCCGATGACCGCAAGGAACTGGTGAATCTCCGCCTCGGTCAGACCTGTTCCGTTGTCTGTGAACGTGATCGATTCACCCGGTGTTACACGGATGGTGATTTTTCCCTGATTGAATGTCGGGTCAAGCAGCCGTCTGCCGCTGATGGCATCCGTGCCGTTCTGGAGCAGCTCACGGATGAACACATCCGGGCTGCTGTATAGGTGATTGGCGAGAATGTCGATCATTCCGCCGAGATTGACTTTGAATACAAACGGTTCCGGCATAGTCTGCCTCCTTTATGTATAGCTATCTCTATTATAACATAGTTTCGCACCAATTACAAGCGTTTCGGGAAAAATTGCCCCAAAAAGCAGAAATGCCCCCTCCCGGATGGGAGAGGGCAGAGCGTGCAATTTACTGAACGCTGAATCTCTGGTTCACAACGGTGTAATTGCTGTTGGTACCGTTGGACGCGATCACGCGGTAGTAGTAGGTGCCTGCGGACAGATCGTTGAAACGAACGGAGCTGTCAAGCGCATTCACATTGTAGGACTTGGCGCCGGGATTGACCGTCTTGCCGGTCACGAGGGAGCCGTTTGCATCGTACACACCAACGGTCACAGAGGACAGATTGGAGCTTGCGGAGCTGACAGTGCCGCGCACGAGCATACCCTTGCCCTTGCTGATCGAGGACGGAACAGCGGTGCTGTTGCTGATGGAGATATTGTCCGAGCCGGAGGAGGACTCGCTGCCGCCGGAGGTGCTGACAGTAAACTTCTTGTTCACGAGCGTCTTGTTCTTGGCGGATGCATTGGATGCGATAACCGCATAGGTGTAGTTGCCGGCAGGGAGATTGTTGAATGCCACGTAGGAATCGAACTTCTTGAGATCATAGCTGCTGGACTTGGGGTTGATCGTTCTTCCGGTCACGAACTTGCCGCTGCTGTTGTAAACACCGCAGGTGAGGGCAGTCATGGTGGAATCGGAGGATACCGTACCGGTGATGTTGATGATCTTGCCGGGGGTGATGGTGGACGGAATGTTCGTGCCGCCGGTGATGCTCAGCCCGCCGCCGTTGCCGGCACTGGAGGAGGAGCCGCTGACGGTGAAGTTCTTGCTGACAACCGCATAGTTGCTGTTTGCCGCATTGGATGCGATAACCGCGAAGGTGTAATTGCCGGCAGAGAGCTTGTTGAATGCGACATAGCTGTCGAGGTTCTTCAGATCATAGCTCTTGGCAGACGGATTGATCGTCTTGCCGGTGCAGAAATTATTGGCGCTGTCATATACGCCGACCGTCACGGAGGTCAGGTTGGAATCCGCGGAGGTGACGATACCGGTCACATTCACAGCACCGCCTGCCTTCAGCGTTGCGGGCATGTTGGTGCCGCCGCTGATGGTGATCTTGTCAGTGGAGGAAGCTGTAGTCGTGGAGGAGGATCCGCCGTCACCGACCTTGAAGGTCTTGCTGACGAGGGTGTAAGCCGCATTGCCTGCATTGGATGCGGAAACCACATAGGTGTAAGTACCGGCTGCCAGCTTGTTGAACGCCATCACATAGTCGAGGGTGTTCAGGTCATAGGTCTTGGAGCGCGGGTTGACCGTCTTGCCGATGACGAGCTTGTTATTGCTGTCATACACGCCGCAGGTGAGTGCGGTCATGGCAGAGTTGGCAGAGGTAACGGTACCGGTCACGGTCAGAGCCTTGCCGGCTGCGAGGGTATCCGGGATGGCAGTGCCGCCGCTGATGGTCAGGGCATCATCGGAATTGGATGCCTGTGCCGCGGATGCGGAGCCGATGGTGAAGCTCTGCTTGGAAAGCTCGGTGGTGCCGTTTGCGGTCTTGACGGTTACCTTATAGGTATAGGAGCCGTCTGCCAGCTTGTTGAAGGCAACGGCGTTGTCCAGATCATGCAGATTGCAGGACTTGGCATTCGGCGTTACGGAACCGCCGGTCATGCGGGTGCCGTTGCTGTCGTAAATGCCGACAGTCACCTCGGTGATCGTGGCATCGGAGGTGACGGTGCCGCGGATGGTCACAGCCTGTCCCTTTTTCAGGGTTGCCGGGATCTTGGTTTCGCCGGAAACAGTGATCTGATCGGAGCTGGAAGCCTGCGCTGTGCCGACAGTGAACTTTTTGCTCAGCAGTCCCAGATTGGAATTGGAACTGTTGGAGGCGATGATGGCGAAGGTGTACTCGCCGTCTGCCAGCGTATTGAAGGTGACATATTTGTCGAGGGTTCTCAGGTCATAGGACTTGGCACCGGGATTGACGGTCTTGCCGCTGATGAACTGACCGCTGGCATTGTAGATGCCTGCTGTTACGGAGGTCAGGTTGGAGCTGCTGGATGCAACAGTACCGCGGACGGTCACAGCACCGCCCTTCTTGATGCTGTCAGGAACATTCGGTGCATTAGACAGAGTGATAGAATCGCTTGCGCTGTCTGCTGTCACGTCGCTCAGTGCCGGTGTAGCAGGATCGGTTGCAAATGCAGTCATGCCGAAGGCAGCGCCCTGCACCGCGAGCTGTACGGAAAGCACAGCGGCGAGAATCTTTCTTACATTTTTGTTCTTCATAAACACAGTAACCTCTTTTCTTTCTTCTGATGTGTTTCGGTTCATGAAAATTCGAGTTTTTCTGACACTCAATAATATAATACCATCTTTGTGGAAAAAAGTCAAGCGAGCGTCCGGCTGCGTTCTGCAAGACTTTACGGGCAATCTGACGTGAAAAATGGAAAAAATGCACAAGTGGCAGAGGGATCGGCACAATCCGGCTGTGAAAATCACACATCTGCCCCGGCATAGAACGAAAAAGCCCGGTAAATACCGGGCTTTTCACTATACGCGCCTTATTGGACTCGAACCAATGGCTTACTGCTTAGAAGGCAGTTACTCTATCCAGCTGAGTTAAAGGCGCATGTTATGCGTTGAACACTGTCAACTATGTTAGTATACCACACTTTGCCGGAAATGTCAAGGGCGTATTGAAAATTTGTGATATTGACGAAAAAGGTCCTGCAAAGAGATGAGAATTACATGATTTTGTCGATTTTGCGAGAGCATGGTCGGTTTGCACAGAATTGAGGAAGGATTCTGTTCAGAACGACGAAATTTTCGGAAACCAAAAAAGCCCCCTGTACATTCAAAATAAAGTATGATATAATAAGAGTCAAAGTTCTTACAGAAGAAAAACCAAGAACAAGGAGAAATCAGAAATGAAACGAATCCAATGGGTCAGCCTGACGGCTGCGGCGGTGATTGCCGTCACGGTGCTGCCGCTGCCGAAGCAGTTTTCGCTGGCAGACAGCGCCAGATCGGATGACATCGTGATCCTGTATACGAACGACATTCATTGTGCAGTGGATGACAATATCGGCTATGACGGACTTGCGCTCTACAAGCGCGAGCTGGAGGCACAGTATGAGCATGTATTCCTCGTGGATGCGGGTGATTCCATCCAGGGCGGACCTGTCGGTACGCTGTCGGAGGGCAAGGATATCATCACGCTCATGAATGCAGTCGGCTATGATGTCTGCATCCCCGGCAATCATGAATTTGAATTTGGCACAGATACGCTGCTTGAGCGCAGCAAGGAGCTCAAATGCGGCTATATCAGCTGCAATATCACTGATCTGACGAAAGAGGAGCCGGTTTTTGATGCCTATAAAATCTTGAAAGCCGGCGACAAGAAGATTGCCTTTGTCGGTGTGACGACACCGGAGACGTTTTCCAAATCCACGCCGGTATTTTTCCAGAATGAGGACGGCGTCTATATCTACGGTTTCAAGGAAAAGGACGATGCGCTGTATCAGTGTGTGCAGGACAGCATCGATGCCGCACGCAAGGAGAACCCGGATTATGTGATCCTGCTGGCACATCTCGGTGAAACGGATGTCACGAAGGAATGGAGTGCGCCGGAGGTTGCTGCCCATATCAAGGGCATCGATGCCATCATCGATGCACATTCGCATGAGGAAACGCCTGCACTGGAGGTCAAAACTGCCGACGGCAAGGCGATTCCTGTGACACAGACCGGTACGAAGCTCAAGCAGATCGGACAGCTCACGATCTCCGCAGACGGAAAGCTTCGGACAGAGCTGATCGACAGCGTGCCGGAGCCGGACAAGAAGCTGAATCTTGAGGAGGGAAGCTGGCAGAAGACAGAGGGCTCCAAGGAAACGTATGTGGATACCAAGGTTCACGAGCAGATTGAAAAAATCAACGAAAAGCTGGATGAACAGCTTACGAAGAAGATCGGTGAAGCACCGTTCAGGCTCTATGATTCCGACCCGGAGACCGGTGTCCGCCGTGTCCGCAACGGAGAGACGAATGTCGGAAATCTCTGCGCGGATGCCTACCGCGGCGTTCTGGATGCAGATGTAGCGCTGCTCAACGGCGGCGGACTGCGTTCGTTCATCGAGCCGGGTGACATTACCTACCGCGAGGCGATGGCAGTCATGCCGTATGGCAACATGATCTGCAAGGCGAAGGTGACCGGACAGCAGATTCTGGATATGCTGGAGATCGGTGCGATGAGCTATCCGAACGAGAACGGGAGCTTCGCAAATGTATCCGGCATGCGCTATTCGATCGATCCGAATGTGGAAAGCACGGTCAGGTTCGATGATAAGGGCAGATTTGTGGAGGTTTCCGGCGCACGCCGTGTTCATTCGGTCATGATCGGGGAGAAGCCGCTGGATCCGGAGAAAACCTATACACTGGCAAGTCATGACTTCTTCCTGAAAAACGGCGGAGACAGCTATGTCTTTTCCGGCAAGTGCGAGATCCTCCGTGACAGCGTGATGTCCGAGAGCGAGCTGCTTCCTGTCTATATCCGTGATACACTGGATGGTGTTATCCCGGA
>ONEQ01000030.1 GCA_900316885.1 uncultured Eubacteriales bacterium
ATTCCGCCGCATCAGGAGAATGCAAGGGGGAACCCCCTTGCTCGCAGGGTGGGTGGAGGGAGGGGCGGCGATCCGCCCCTCCCTCCTGGGGGCACGGGGAACTGTCCTCTGAATTGCACCGGGGTGGGGGCGAAGCCCCCATACAAAAGCTATGCCACAAAACGGAGGGCGTGGGGGCCCCCCACTCAGCTCGCCGCCTCCTTGATCTTCGCGATCGCGCCTTTTTCCAGGCGGCTCACCTGTGCCTGAGAAATCCCGATCTCCTCCGCTACCTCCATCTGCGTCTTTCCGCACAGGAACCGCAGGTGGAGGATATTTTTTTCCCGGTCACTCAGCGCCTTCATCGCATCCCGCATGGAAAACTGTGCAATCCAGTTTTCCGCGCTGTCCTTGTCGCTGATCTGATCCATCACATACAGCGTGTCGCCCGCATCCGAATACACCGGCTCGTACAGCGAAATCGGGTCGCTGATGCTCTCCAGCGCAATCACGATCTCCGACCGCTTTTCCCCTACCTCGGCGGCGATCTCCTCCATCGTCGGCTCGCGCTGGAGCCGGTTGGTGAGCGCCTCCTTCGCCTGAATCGCCTTGTATGCCAGATCCCGCAGGGAACGGCTCACCTTGATGTGATTGTAGTCCCGCAGATGCCGCCGCAGCTCACCCGAAATCATCGGCACACAGTACGTCGAGAACCGCACCTCCTTTGACAGATCGAAATTGTCGATCGCCTTCATCAGCCCCACGACGCCGATCTGGAACAGATCATCCACATCCTCCCCGCGCCCCGCAAACCGCTGCACGATGCTCAGCACCAGCCGGAGATTCCCCTTGATGAGCTTGTCCCGGACGGCTTTGCTGTGGGTTTTCTGATACTCCCGCAGAAGCTCGGTCTTTTCCGCCTCGGTCAGCACCGTCAGCTCTGCTGTGCTGATCCCGGCGATCGTTACCTTGTGATATGACATCCGATCACTCCCTTCATGTTCAGTATGCACCGGGATTCCGATTCTATACAGCCCCCACCGTTTGACCTCTTTCGCGGACAGCCTGCGCTATAATAGAAGCAGGAGGTGATGCGCTGCGACGATTTATCTGGATGTGCTGCTGGTCTTTGACCTTTACATGACCTTCCTGCTCCTGCGCCTGACGGCGGCTCTCACCCACACCCGGCTGCGGTTCTGGCGTGCCATGCTCGGCGCGGCTGCCGGGAGCCTGTCCTCGCTGCTCGTGCTGCTCCCGCCCATGCCGTTTGTGCTCACGCTGCTCTGCAAGCTCCTGAGCGCCGTGCTTTTGTGCCTTGCGGCATTCGGCATCCGCGGCAGGCGGCTGTTTGTGTGGCATGTGCTCTGCTTTCTGGGGCTGAGCTGCATCCTCGCGGGGATGCTCCTCGCGCTGACGGCGACCGGGAATGTGTACTACGCAAACGGCTGCTGGTATCCGGTGATCTCCCTGCGGATGCTCGTGCTCTGTACCGCTGCCGCCTACGGGATTCTGACGCTCATCGCCCGCATCCGGGAGCGCACGGGCGCGGCGGACGGCTCCTACGAGGTGGTCATCCGGTACGGCACGCGGACGGTCTGTCTGGAGGGGCTGGCGGACACGGGCAATTCCCTCACGGACTTCTGCACGGGAAAGCCGGTGATCGTCTGCTCACGCGAGGCGCTGGGGGAGCTGATCCCGGAACAGCCGTGCAGGGGATTCCGTCCGCTGCCGTACAGCACGGCGGCAGGGGATGGGCTTCTGACGGTATTCACGCCGGACGAGGCGGTGATCCGCTGCAAACGCACGGGCGCAGTCAGGGCGGTTGATGTACTTATCGGCGCAGACGAGCAGTCCCACAGGCAAGCCATTTTTCATCCGAGGCTCCTACACTGAACGGAGGTAGTATCATGCGTTTATTCAAAGCTGTCCGAGACATGTTTCACAAAGGCATCTCTAAAAACCTCCCCTCTTGCTTTTCTGCGAAAAGCAAGGGGGCTGGGCGTGGGGCTTTGCCCCACACCCCCGTCTCTGAAAACTGTGCTTTCAGAGGTTTCCGCAAGCTCCTGCATCCGGCACGGGTGGATTACATCTGCGGTGCGGATACGCTCCCGCCGCCGCTGCCAAGGGAGGAGGAGGCTGCGGTATTTGCGCGGCTGGCAGAGGGGGATCCGCGGGCGCGGGATCTGCTCATCGTGCATAATCTGCGGCTGGTGGTCTACATTGCGAAGAAATTCGACACCTCCGGGGTCGGGCTGGAGGATCTGATTTCCATCGGGACGATCGGGCTCATCAAGGCGGTGGAGACATTCCGTGCCGACCGGAACATCAAGCTGGCGACCTATGCGTCGCGGTGCATCGAGAATGAGATCCTGATGTTCCTGCGGAAGGCATCGCAGTACCGCGGGGAGATCTCGATTGACGAGCCGCTGAACGTGGACTGGGACGGGAACGAGCTGCTCCTCTCGGACATTCTCGGCACGGAGGAGGATATTGTCTCCCGCGGAGTGGAGCAGGAGGCGGAACGCGAATCCCTGCTGGCGGCGGTGGATGCACTGCCCCCGCGGGAGCGGGAAATTATGGAGCTGCGCTTCGGACTGCACGGCAGGCGGGAGATGACGCAGAAGGAGGTGGCGGATCTGATCGGCATCTCGCAGTCCTACATTTCGCGGCTCGAAAAGAAGATCATCCGGAAGCTCCGGGTGGTGCTGGAGGAGCAGGTCTGAGGGTGTGTTGTATGGGGGCTTTGCCCCCAGCCCGGGTCTGTTCGGGAGGATAGACTCCTGTGCCCCCAGCAGAGGGGGGCGTATCGCCGCCCCCCTCTGCACTCTCCCTGCTCGCAGGGGAGCCCCCCTGCACCCCCTGATGGCGGTCAGGGGAAGATCCTGCACCCCCTGATGGCGGTCAGGGGAAGATATTGCAGGGATTACAAGGCTTTCCATAGCTGCAAGCACATCTAATATCCGAATCGAAAAGTCCTGTATCCTGGGATAACAGATCCAGCTCATTTTAGCTGAGATGCAGATCAACAGGGGTGGGTGACAGGTGCAGCTGTCACTATGATGCATTTCGTACCCCGCCCTTTTAGGCACGATCTCCCCATGAATGGAACCTTCGTCTTTCCCCCTTAGTCGGGAGATCTTCCTGAAAAATGTGCAGGAGACTGTCAGCCTCAATTGCCCATAAGACCGATGAGACGTTCGTATTCCGCGACATCAGGAGAATGCAAGGGGAAACCCCCTTGCGAGCAGGGAGAGTGCAGAGGGAGGCGGCGATACGCCCCCCTCTGCTGGGGGCACATGGGACTTGTCCTCCGAAATGCACCGGGGTGGGGGCAAAGCCCCCATACAAAAGACTATGCCACAAAAAAGCCCCCTCCCCCTCAATATTTCCCTTGATTTTTTCCGCATAATCTGCTATAATAATAAAGGCTATACATTTTTGATACTAATAGGAGGCTGTTATGGATAAGATCACGGCTTTTTTCTGGGAAATGCGGCGCAGCCGCGTCGCCTTTATCGGCACCGGCGTGAGCCATACGGAGCTCATCACCAAGTTCCGCGAAAAGAATATTGAGGTCACCGTACTCGACAAGCGCTCTGCGGACAAATTTCAGGAGACCTACGACAAGCTCTCCGCCCTCGGCGTGAAGTTCATCCTCGGTGAGGATTACCTCGACCACCTGACCAAATTCGATGTGGTATTCCGCACACCCGGCATGTATTTCAATAATCCCGCCCTCGTCAAGGCACGCGAGGAGGGCGTTATCATCACATCCGAGATGGAGGTGTTCTTCGACCTCTGCCCGTGCAGGATCTACGCGGTCACCGGCTCTGACGGCAAATCCACCTCCACCACCCTCATCGCTGAGATCCTCGCCGCACACGGCAAAACCGTCCACAAGGGCGGCAATATCGGCAAGGCACTCCTGCCCATCATCGAGGACATCAAGGAGGACGACGTCGCTGTCGTTGAGCTGTCCAGCTTCCAGCTCATCTCCATGCGCAAATCCCCGGACGTTGCGCTCATTACCAATATCACCCCGAATCACCTCGATGTTCATGGCACCATGGAGGAATACATCCAGTGCAAGACCAATCTGATTGCACACCAGAATGCCTTCTCCCGCGCCGTCCTGAACTTCGACAACAAGGGCACCCGCGATCTCGCGCCGATGGTGCGCGGCAAGCTCAACTGGTTCACCCTCCACGGCACCATTGAGCGCGGCGCATTCCTGCGCGGTGACGGTATGCTCTGCTTCACCGAATACGGCAAGGTGACACCCATCGTCCACAAGGATTCCATCCGCATCCCGGGTATGCACAATGTCGAGAATTTCCTCGGCGTCATTGCCGTGCTCTGGGGCGATGTGGATCCGGCGGATATTGTCAAGGTGGCAATGGACTTCGGCGGCGTCGAGCACAGAATCGAGTTCGTCCGCGAGGTCAGGGGCGTCAAGTGGTACAATGATTCCATCGCAACCTCCCCCACGCGCGTGCTTGCCGGTCTGAAAAGCTTCCGGCAGAAGCTCATCGTGCTCGCGGGCGGCTACGACAAGAAGATCCCGTTCGAGCCGATGGCAGAGACCGTCTGCGACCGCGTGAAGCTCCTCATCCTCATGGGCGCAACCGCCGACAAGATCGAGGCGGCGATCAAGGGCGCAAAGAACTACGACCCGGAGAAAATCCGCATCCTGCGTGCGGATTCCATGGAAAACGCGGTGGAAATCGCATCGAAGGAAGCGCAGAAGGGTGACATCGTGACGCTCTCTCCGGCGTGTGCAAGCTTTGACCTGTACCCGAATTTCGAGGTGCGCGGTCAGCACTTCAAGCGCCTGGTAAAGGAGCTTGCAGAATGATGATGCTGAGTCTGTGCATACGTCCGGGGCTGTCCGGCGATGAATCCGCCGCAGCAGAGGCGGCGCTCTTTGCACTGAAGGAATACTGCCCGGATGCGCACATTTCGCACGGTAATGTGATCGGCACGTTCGGCAGTACGGATGAAAATGCACCGCACGTTCTGCTGGATGCGCATCTCGATCAGGTGGGGCTCATCGTCACGTCCGTGACGGATGACGGCTTTGTGACGGTCGGAAATGTCGGCGGGCTGGACAGAAGATTATTCCCGGTGCAGCGTGTGTTTATTCACGGCAAAAAGCGCATCCCAGGCATTATCTGCGCCCTGCCGCCGCATCTGACAAACGGCGACGAAAAGGTGCAGAAAATGGAGGAAGTCCGCATTGATACGGGTTATCCGGCAGACGAGCTCCGGGAGCTTGTGCATCCGGGGGATTCCGTGTACTTTGACGGCACGGCACAGGAACTCCCCGGCGGCTGCGTCACCGCCCCGGCACTCGATGACCGCTGCGGCATCGCGGCGATCCTCTGTGCGCTTGACCTGCTGCAAAACGAGGAGATCCCCTGCCGCGTGACGGTGCAGTTTTCGACAGAAGAGGAGGTCGGTGAACGCGGCGCGTGCATCGGCTGCTTTGCGGCAAACCCCGATATTGCCATTGCCGTGGATGTCTCCTTTGCAGGGGACGGCAAGCGCTCCGAAACGGGCGTGATGGGCAAGGGCGCGATGATCGGCGTTTCGCCGTCGCTCTCCCACGAGGTGAGCCTGAAGCTGCAATCCGCCGCCGAATCGGAGCAGATTCCGTGGCAGTACGAGGTCATGAACGGCACGACCGGCACGAATGCGGACAGATTTTCGATCTGCCGCGAGGGTGTGAAGGCTTGCACGGTATCTATCCCGCTGCGCTACATGCACACGCCGCAGGAGGTCATTGACCCTGCGGACGTGGAACTGACCGGAAAACTGCTGGCGGCTTATCTCAGGAGGTGCGGGGCATGAATCTGATCGATGAAACGAAAAAGCTCTGCGCCCTTTACGGTGTCTCCGGCGACGAGGGACCGGTCAGGGCGTATCTGAAAGCGAAGATCGAGGATTTCCCGGATATTCTGGAAATGCGCATGGATGCGCTGGGAAATCTCCTGGTACATAAAAAAGGAAAGCATCCCGCAAAGCACACGCTTCTGATTGGTGCGCACATGGACGAGGTGGGGATCATCGTCACGGGCATTCAGGAGGACGGACTGTGTACCATCGCGCCGGTCGGCGGCGTAGATGCGGACGTGGTCATCGGACGCGCGGTGGAAAATCCGGATATCGGCATCGGCGTCATCGGTGCTCAGCCCGTTCACAAGCTGAGCAAATCTGAACGCGAGGAAAAGCCCGACTGGAAGGATCTGCTGCTCGATCTCGGCTGTAAAAGCGCCGAGGAAGCAGGAAAATTTGTCTCCCCCGGTGAATTCTTCGGATTTCATAGTAAATGGACGTGGCTCGGCGGCGGCAAGGTCGCATCGAAGGCGATCGACGACCGTTTCGGCTGTGCGGCGATGCTCTGTATGCTCGCGGGCGAGATCGAATATGACACATGGTTTGCGTTCTTCGTACAGGAGGAAATCGGACTGCGCGGCTCGGGCTGTGCGGCATACGCGATTGACCCCGATTTTGCGATTATTTTAGAGACAACGACCGCCGCCGATCTCGACGGCGTGACCGGTGACGCGGCCGTCTGCAAGCTGGGCGGCGGACCTGTCGTGAGCTTCATGGACCGCCGGACGATCTATGATAAAGAGCTCTACCGTCTGGGATTTGACACGGCATCGGAGCTTGGCATCCCCTGCCAGACCAAGACCCGCATTGCAGGCGGAAACGACGCAGGTGCGGTGCATCTGACCCGCGACGGCGTGCGCACGATGGCAATTTCCATCCCCTGCCGCTGTCTTCATTCGCCGTACTGCGTGGCGCAGAGCTCCGACATGGAGCAGAGTGCTTTGCTGGCACAGGCGATGATTGCGAAGATTGGCGGACTGGCGTCCGCTTAGGGGCGATGCCCCCTGACCCGGCAGGGGATGGGATCCCCTGCACCCCATCCTTTTACGTTTGGAGAAAGCTATGATAAAACTCATCAGCAAGGATTGTGACCTGAATACCTATCTTCTGCGCAAAACCTGGCGCGGACGGAAGATGTATTCCTATTATAAAGCCTATGGGCTGGAATACCCGTTCTGCCAGTTCTATACCGTCGGTGAGGACGGCGTGATGCTGCTCTACAACAGCACCATGCTCGTGGTCAATGCACCCGAATACGAAGCCGAAAATCTGACGCTGTTCACGAAAATGCACCAGCCGTTCCGCGTCGAATGTGACGAGCCGATGCGGGCGCTCCTGGCAGAGGCACTCCCGGAATACGAATCCCTGCACCGCACCACCTTCGAGCTGCTGCCCGATGAGGCGGCGCAGTCGGCGGAGGAATTTGTCGAATTCAATCCGAATCTGGAGGACGTCTACAAGATTCTCTCCGCAGGATTCCCGAATTTGCAGGATTTTTCCCTCTGGCTGACGGATACCTCGCATCGCTGCCGCCACGGGGTCAGCCATGTGATGACGTACAAAAACAGCACCACCGCTTCCATCATGTTCGATATTGACGATCACGTCCTCGTCGGACAGGTCGCAACACTCCCGGAGGCACGGGGGTTAGGACATGCGCGGATTTTCCTGCGCTGGCTGGCGCTGTTCCTCGCGCAGTTCGGCAAGCAGGCAGTGCTTTATGCGCTCGACATCCGCGAGAGTTTCTACCGCGAAATCGGCTTCAAGGCAATCGAGGAGGAGTACGTGCTCGAACGGACGGCGGATGCGCAGGATCAGATAACGAAAGGACTCTTGGACAATGGGAATTCGTGATTTCTTTAGCATCGACGAGCGCATTGAGCGCCTTGCTTTGCAGGCGGAGGAGCAGTGTGCGCCCGTTTTTGCGAAAATTGACGAAACAGCGCGGTACAATGCGGCGAAGGTGCTCAAGGCATTTGCGGACAACCGCGTGAGTGAGCCCTGCTTCGGGGCAAGCACCGGCTACGGCTACGGCGACATAGGACGCGACGTCCTCGATGCGGTCTGGGCGCAGGTGCTCGGCGCGGAGGATGCGCTGGTGCGGCATAATTTCGTATCCGGCACGCATGCCCTGACCGTTGCGCTGTTCGGCGTGCTCCGTCCGGGCGACCGCATGGTTGCGGTGACGGGCAAGCCCTACGACACGATCGAGCCGGTGATCGGCATTTCGGGCAATCCGGGTGACGGGTCGCTGAAGGATTTCGGCGTGATCTACTCCCAGATCGACCTCATGAACGACGGCTCGCCGGACTATGCCGCCATCGAAAAACGCATTGCCGGCGCGAAAATTGCCTATATCCAGCGCTCGCGGGGCTATTCGCTCCGGGAGGCGTTCACCATCTCACAGATCCGGCAGATCTGCGAAGCCGTGCGCCGGGGCAATCCGGATGCCATCATCATGGTGGACAACTGCTACGGCGAATTTGTGGATACCAAGGAACCGCTGGAGGTCGGCGCGGATCTCATCATCGGCTCGATGATTAAGAACGCCGGCGGCGGCATCGCCCGCACGGGCGGCTATATCGCGGGTCGGCGCGATCTCGTGGAGCTTTGCGCGTACCGCCTGACCTGCGTCGGACTCGGCAAGGAGGTCGGCTGCACGCTCGGCATGAACCGGGAGCTGTTCCAGGGGTTATTCATGGCGCCGGATATTGTCGCCAATGCCCTGAAAACCGCCGTTTTCGCGTCACAGCTGTTTGGAATGCTCGGATTCGAGTGCTCCCCGAAGGCGGATGCAGAGCGCGGCGATATTGTGACTGCCGTCAAGCTGCGCACGGCGGACAATCTCTGCGCATTCTGCCGCGGCATCCAGATGGGTTCGCCGGTGGATGCGTATGTCACGCCGGAGCCTTGGGATATGCCGGGGTATGCCGATCAGGTTATCATGGCGGCGGGAGCGTTCACGAACGGCGCATCCATCGAGCTGTCCGCAGACGGACCCCTGCGTGAGCCGTTCGCGGCATGGATGCAGGGCGGCATCAGCTACAACAGCGGGCGCATCTCTGTCATGCTCGCCGCACAGCAGATGCTGGAACAGAATCTAATCACGCTCTGACAGGGCATTGCACCTGCATCCCGTTCCAGAACTATGGCGCACTGACAAAACCGGAAGAGGAGGTTTTACATATGGCAGAGGAAATCATCACAGAACACAAGGATCCATCGAAGCGGAAGATCTCTTGGAAGGCGATCGGCATTATCGCGGGCGTCGTCGTGCTCATCGCGGCGGTCATCACAGGCATTATTCTTGTTTCCAACTGGCGGAACAACGGCTCTGCCTATGCGAAGCGGCTGAGTGAGCAGATCGGCGTCAGTGCCGAAACGGCGCAGAAATACGCGCATGTCTCGCTTCTGAGCGCATCCTCCTATGCGTGCGTGAATATGGCGGCGGAGGACTATCCCTACCTCTTTGAAAGCCCCCGCAAGACGGAGGTGCTCGGCGTGACGATCCCCCAGTGGGTCATCTACATCGGTGAGAAGAACAACACCGTCACGGATGTGATCTATTACGATTACCGGCAGCTTCAGCGCTACGGCAACGGCGTCAAGCTTGATGCAAAGATCGAAACACAGGGCATCACAGCGGGCATGAGCCCGGAGGCTGTCCGGGAATACGTCGGCTTTGAGCCGCTTTGCACCGCATTTTCCGCGCAGGGCTTCACGGAAACCTACAAATACTACTTCAAGGATCAGAATACCGGCAATACGGTTTCGTATTTTGTCCGCGTCGCGTATGACGACGGCATCAGCAAGGAGACCACGGAGGAGGAGGTTCTCTTTATCCTGCCGCTGCTGTCGGAGCGGTAAACAGCTTTTCCGGCGAAAATGCTGGGGGTGCCGGGGCGCAGCCCCGGCACTTTCTCTCCCCCGCTTGCGGGGGAGGTGCCGCCGGACGGCGGCGGAGGGGGCAGCCAGCCGGTCAGGCAGAAAAATTCCCCAACCCCCTTGACAACCGTGGAAAACTATGCTATAATATTAAGGATTGCTCAGGAAAGAGTAATCCGCTCTCCTACCACAAGAGCGTCCATTCCTTGCCTGTTCTGACCAACAGGCGAAATCCAAAAGGAGGTGCAGTAAACATGGCAAAGCTGAGTGAAACTTACGAGGCAATGGTCGTTTTCAGCCTGAAGAAGGATGAGGAAGAGATCAAGGCACTCGTGGAGAAGTTCAAGAAGGTTATCGAGAAGCACGGTACACAGCTCGATGAGGTTGACGAGTGGGGCAAGCGCAAGCTCGCATACCCGATCAACTACGAGACTGAGGGCTACTACGTTCTGTACTCTTTCACCGCAGCACCGGATTTCCCGGCAGAGCTGAACAGAAGACTGAACATCACCGACGGCGTTCTGCGTGCGCTGGTTACCACCAAGTAAGCACAGACCCGAAGGCGTAGTTCTCAAATCGAATCTCATCAAAGCGGGGAGGTATTGTCATGTATAACAGAGTTATTTTGATGGGCAGACTCACAAGAGATCCTGAGCTTCGTACAACACCGAGCGGCGTTACGATGTGCCGTTTTTCGATTGCGGTGGATCGTAATTTTGTCAAGCAGGGTGAGGAGCGTCAGGCTGATTTCTTCGATATTACCTGTTGGAGACAGCAGGCGGAGTTTGTCTGCAAGTATTTTACAAAGGGTCGTATGATCCATGTGGAAGGAACTCTGCAAAATAATAATTATACCGACAATAACGGTGTAAAGCATTATAGTATGGCAATTCAGGCAGATCGCATTGATTTCTGCGGTGACAAGCGGGCAGACGGCGGCTCCGGCAATTTTGGCGGCGGTCAGTACGGAAACCCTGCGCCGAACAATAACTACGGCGGCGGTTATAATGCCGGAAACGGCTACAATAACGGCGGCGGTCAGTACAACAACGGCGGTCAGCAGTATCAGCAGAGTGCGCCCCCGAGACCGAGTGCTCCTGCTCCGCAGGCGTCATTCAACAACGCCCCGAACCCGATCGAATCGGGCGATCTCGGCGATTTTGAGGAGATTCTGAGTGACGGTGAAGTACCGTTCTAAACTTTGACTATTATCTTGAAAGGAGTTATCACTTATGGAACGTGAAAGAAGTTCTCGTCCTTCTAAGCGCCCGCGCAAGAAGGTTTGCATGTTCTGCGTAGACCGCGTTGAGAAGATCGACTACAAGGATATCGCAAAGCTGAAGAAGTGCATGACTGAGAGATCCAAGATTCTCCCCCGTCGTGTAACCGGCACCTGCGCATATCATCAGCGTGAGCTGACTGTTGCGATCAAGAGAGCCAGACATGTGGCACTGCTGCCGTATGTAAGCGACTAATTGCAGCGATTTCAGAGACGGCTAATGCCGTCTCTTTTCATTAGCAGAATAACAGACACCCCGCACGCTGCACGGCGTGCGGTTTTTTTTTCGGGAGCAGCATACAGCTTGCAAAATCCGGCGGAATCTGCTATACTGTAACTAAAGGCAACACCGCACAAAGACCGCCTGACGGCTCAGCACGTCATCTGTACCCCATCTTTTCCTTGCTCTCTTAAGCAGATGCCCAGCGAGCCTGCGAGCGCGGGCAGTCGCTTATGCAAAGCTCCGAAAAATCTGTGGCACATCTGACGCTCTGTCCTTTGTGCGGTATTGCCAAAAGGAGGCGAATGAGATGGGTGCATACTCGGAGCTAGTGAAAACTTTCAGCTGTACACGGGACTATGTGCGGGATTTCTTCATTTACGGCTGCAAGGTGCGTGAGGAATTTTCCCGCAAGAGCACCCGCAGCTATGATAACGAGCGCCGCCGCGTGGAAAGCTGGCTCGGCAAATACTTCCGCAACGAGACAACCAAGCGCGGACGGCAGTTCCGTGTGTCCGTGGACAGCGGACACATCGCTGAAAATCCGCTGTATCAGGCGTATTACGCCAAGAGCTTCACGGACAATGATATCCAGCTGCATTTCCTGCTGCTGGATCTGCTTGCGGACGGTCAGGAGCATACAGTCTCGGAGCTGACGGAGCATCTCTACAAGGAATATAATAAGCTGTTCGAGGAGCGTTCCGTGCGGCTCAAGCTCCGGGAATACGCCTTAGAGGGGCTGGTGTGTCTCAGGCATCAGGGGCGGAGCTACTATTTCCGCCTGTCGCCGGACACGCTGTCCGGGCTTGCCGGGCAGTTTCCGGGTCTGACCGATGCGATCCGGTTTTTTTCGGAGATCCAGCCGTTCGGCATCATCGGCAACAGCATCCTGCGTTCCGAGAGGCTGCGCAACAAGCATTTCCTCATGAAGCACAACTACATCGTGCGCACGCTGGAGGATGAGGTGCTCGTGAACATTCTGGATGCGATGCACAAAAAGTGCTGGCTCCGGGTGACGGTATTCCGCTCCACCATTTCCGGCAGCGATGAGGAGCGTGCGCAGATGTGCCTGCCGCTGTGCATCAATACCTCTTCGCAGACGGGCAGACGCTATCTGATCGCCTATCAGCCGGAATTCGGGCAGTTCAAAGCCTACCGTCTGGACTACATCAAGGCAGCAGACGCCGTACCCGATGAGAAGTGCCCGGATTACGATACCTATGCAGCGCAGCTCCGGGAGGCGCTGCCGCATGTGTTCAGCGTTTCCTTCGGGAAGGCGGGGGAGCATCCGGAGCCTCTGCGCGTGACCCTGCACATTCCGCGCAAGGAATCCTATGTGCTGACCCGCCTGCAGCGGGAGTGCCGCTGCGGGACGGTGGAGCAGGTCGGCAAGGAAACCTACTGCGTGACGCTGGATCTGTACGACCCGCAGGAGGCATTTCCATGGATCCGGACGTTCACCTGCCGGATTCTGTCGCTGGAGGGCGGAACCGAGGAGCTCCGGCAGCTCTTCCGGGACGATCTGTATGCAATGGCGCAGCTCTACGAGGAGGAGAACCATGACGATATTTCATGAGATTTACGGTGTGTATTTCCGCATTGTCCGGGAGCTGCTCCGCCACAAAAGGTTGAAGGACAGCGATGTCACAAATTTCATCTGGAATGAGGGCTTCCAGGAGTCCGTGATGTTCCTGCCGCAGAAGATTCTGCCGCCGAAGCAGCAGTCGCCGGAGGAAGAACCCGCGGACTGGGGACTGTTCCGCCGGAATGCGAACGGTACGATCTCCCCTGTCACGAAGTATGATCCGCCCTGCCCCCTGACGATCCTGCAAAAGCGCTGGCTGCGCACACGGCTGGATGATCCGCGCATGGGGCTGTTTCTTTCCGGGGAGGAGCGTGAACAGCTGCGGGCGCAGCTTGACGGCATCGAGCCGCTGTACACGCCGGAGATGCTGCGGTTCACCGATCAGTGCAAGGATGGTGATCCGTATGAGGATCCGCAGTATCAGCAGCATTTCCGGGATCTCCTGACCGCCGCGCAGAACCGGGAGATCATGAGCGTGACCTATTACAGCGGCAAAAATAACGTCAGGAATGTGGCGGCAGTGCCGTTCTGCATCGAATATTCGGAGAAGGACGACAAGATCCGTGTATTTTGCGTCGAGTTTAAGGGGCATAAGGAAAACCGGGTCAGTGTGCTGAATCTGGCACGCATCCGGTCGCTGGAGCGAACCGGGAAAAAGTACCGGGGGAGCATCCGTCCGCAGCAGATTTTTTCCCATGAATGTAAATCGGTGACGGTGCGCGTCACGCCGGAGCGCAATGCCGTGGAGCGCTTTCTGATGGAATTTGCCTCCTACCGGAAGGACACCCAGCGCGATGCCGAAACCGAGGTCATTACCGTGAAGTTCTACTATAACCGGAACGACGAGACGGAGATCCTGATCCGCCTGCTGAGCTACGGACCGATGCTGGAGATCCTCTCGCCGCCGGAATTCCGTGCCCAGGCGGCAGAGCGCATCCGCCGTCAGTGCGAGCTCCTGAAATAGACAAGCCGGGTGCAGGGCATTGCCCCATTTAACATGGATTTAACATTGACCTATTCTATATTTGATGTGATTCTGCTATACTGAAGCTGGCAGTATTTAAGGCAGCTTTAAGACACCTGTGGTAGGATTATCATGGGGATCCCGGAAACAACCGGAATCATGAAAGGCAGGAATTGCATATGAATGTCAAAGACGTCGTTCTGGCATGTATCATGGTCATCGGCGGACTCGCGTTCTTCCTCTACGGTATGAGCGTCATGTCCTCCGGTCTCGAAAAAATGGCGGGCGGACGCATGGAGCAGGCACTCAAGAAGCTCACCTCGAACTGGTGGCTCAGTCTGCTGCTCGGAACCGGCATCACCATCGTGCTGCAATCGTCCTCGTCCCTGACCGTCATGCTCGTGGGACTTGTCAACTGCGGGGTCATGGAGGTCGCACAGACGGTCGTCGTCATTATCGGCGCGAACATCGGCAAAACCTTCACCACATGGCTCCTGTGCTTAATGGGCGTGGATACGGAGGGTCCCCTGTGGATGTCACTCCTGAATCCCGAGTATTTCTCGCTCATCTTTGCGCTGGTCGGTGCGGTCATGATGATGTCCAAGAACGCGCCGAACAACAAAAAGCGCGATATCGGGTCGATTCTCGTCGGATTCGCCGTCCTCATGTACGGCATGGTGCTCATGAAGGACGCGGTCGAGCCGCTGAAGGATTCCCCTGATTTCCAGTCCCTCCTCACCAAGTTCGATAACCCGATTCTCGGCGTGCTCGTCGGCACCGTTGTCACCGGCGTCATCCAGAGCTCGGCGGCTTCCATCGGTATCCTCATGGCACTCGCCGGCAGCGCGGGCTCCATCACCTTCGGCATGGCGATTCCGATCATCATGGGACAGAATATCGGTACCTGCGTAACCGCACTGATCTCCTCCATCGGCGTTAACAGCAACGCCAAGAAGGTCGGCGTGATCCACATCGCCTTCAATGTCATCGGTACGGTCGTGTTCCTGACCATCTATGAGCTCCTCGATATGGTCATCGGGTTCCCGTTCTCCGATCAGCCGATCAATTCCATCGGCATCGCGGTTGTCCACACCGTATTCAACGTCGCAACAACCGTCCTCCTGCTCCCGTTCTCCAAGGGTCTGGAGAAGATCGCAAACCTCGTGATTCCCTCCAAGCCGGAAGCCGAGGAGGATAAGCACAAGCATCACGCGCTCCTCGACAAGCGCCTGCTCACCACCCCGTCCGTCGCTGTTGCCGAGTGCGAGAACGCCTCTCAGAGAATGGCGCTCCTCGCCATGGAAACGGTGCTCATGAGCATCTCGCTCCTGACGGAGTATGACGAGCGCGTCGTCAAGAAGGTCTACAAGAACGAGGAAAAGCTCGACAGCTACGAGGACCGGATCGGCTCCTCGCTGGTACAATTGAGCACGCGGGCGCTGTCCGATCACGACAGCCAGGTATCCTCCCGGGTGCTGCGTGCGATCGGTGATTTCGAGCGTCTCGGTGACCATGCGATCAACCTCGCGGAGAGCGCGAAGGAGATCTTCGACAAGGATCTGCACTTCTCCGACAGCGCACAGCAGGAGATGAAGGTTCTCACCGCGGCGATTACCGAGATTCTCCAGAACATGCACGATGTCTACAAGTCCCTCGATGAGCGCAAGGCGGTCAACATCGAGCCGCTTGAGCAGGTGATTGACTACCTGACCCGCGACATCAAGGCGAACCACGTCAAGCGTCTCCAGAACGGCACCTGTTCGATCACAACGGGCTTCGTGCTTGCAGATATCCTCTACAACTACGAGCGTATCTCCGATCACTGCTCGAATATCGCGGTGTCCGTCATTGAAACCTCGCACAACATGTTCGAGACACACAATTACCTCCAGAAGGTCAAGTTCGGCAACAAGAACTTCAACGACAACTTCGAGAAGTACTCCGAAAAGTACAAGCTCCCGGGCATGGCATAATGCACAATTTCTGCGTCAGGAATTTCAAAATTCCTGACGCATTTATTTTGAAAAAACGCTTGACATTTCGATCCTCCTGTGGTATAATAATAAAGTCGGTGAGAGACAAACACAAAAAACAAAATAAAGATGCTGATGTGGCACAGGTGGTAGCGCAACGCCTTGGTAAGGCGTAGGTCACCGGTTCGAATCCGGTCATCAGCTCCAGAGCTCCTTGCAGTAATGCAAGGAGCTTTTGTGTTTTATACAGACCGACACAAGTACGCCCCCTTCCCGTTCCCGGAAAGGGGGCGTATTATCATGCGCACACGCGCTCGTCTGTCAGATGCAGTACCGGCATGAGCCGTCTGCCAAGAAATGCCGCGATCACGCACAGCACCAGATCCTTCGGCGCCACCAGCAGGAAGCACGACAGGAAGAGCTGCCAGAGCGTCAGGGGCTTGCCCAGCCAGAGGTTGCTGCTCAGGTAGAACCACACCATGCCGATCACATAGACCGCCGCCAGCCCCGCCAGAGCGCCGATGAGCAGGCGCTTGAACGTGAAATCACCCGTGTAGGCGATGGCACCCGTGATGAACGCCCCCACGATGAAGCCCAGCAGATAGCCGAAGGTCGGCTGGAGCACATAGCTCAGTCCCCCGCCGCCCGTGAATACCGGCACGCCGAGCAGTCCTAGGATTACATATAACGCGACGGATGCCGCGCCCCGCTTGCCGCCGAGGAACATCCCCGCAAGCATCGTGCACGTATATTGCAGCGTGAACGGGCAGACCGGCAGGGGAATGCGGATGAAGCCTCCCACGGTGATAATGGCGGAAAACAGCGCGATCAGTACCAGATCCCTCGTTTTGGCTTTCAAAAATATCAACGTCCTTTCTATTTGACTTCTGTCTTCATTATAGCATACTTTTCTTCGATTGTCAACTGTTTGTTTGTAATCGGTTGACAATGGGGCGCTTTTCACAAACGGAAACGCCATATTTCTACAATTCGTTAATTAGAAATCCCATGCTATTTATTGACATAATCTCATTTTTGTGATATAATAACAATGAGACACTAAAATGCAAAGAAGGAGGTATACAATATGAGTGAAAAACGCAGACCAAGAAGTACCGCCATCCCGAACCTGGTTGCAGCACTTGTACTGCTGCTCATCGCCAATGTCATTATGGCAGCCGTACTGATCCGCAGCGCCCACGATTCGCTTGTAGAACAGATCCACAAGCGTATGCTCGATGTCGGCAATACTGCCGCTGATCTGCTCGATCCCGAGTTCATCAGGGACATGCAGCTTGAGGACGTCGGTTCCGAAACATACGAAAAACAGATGTATACCCTCCGTATATTCAAGGAGAACATCGATCTCGCCTACATCTATGCATTCCGTGCCCGCGGCGACGGAACCTATATGTTCATCATCGACCCCGACCCGGACAAGCCCGCACCGTTCGGCTACGATCTCGTGTGGGAGCCGGCAGTCGATGCAGCTGCCAAGGGTATCCCGACTGTTTCGGATGAACCACATGCCGATGAATGGGGCACGTTCTACACCGCATACATCCCCATTTTCGACAAGGATCAGAACGTCGTGGGCATCGTCGGCGTTGACTATGACGCAAGTATGTTCAAATCGCACATTGCGGAGGATGTTGCCCTGATTGTCGGTGTTACCGCATTCACGATGATCGTCGGCGCGGCACTTGCCATTGTTATTATCCGCCGCAACCGCAAGCGCTATGCAGTCTTCGACAAGGAGCTTTCGGCGCTGAATGACGGCTTCGAGAAGCTGAACGCGACCATGATGAAGAGCTCTGCCATGAAGCTGCAGGAGCGCCCGCAGTCGGTCGACAATGACCTGCTCAAGACACTCGCCTCCGGCACGATCTACGACGACGGACTGCACAAGCGCAAGACGGACGAATTTACCGACGTCAGCACCCGTCTCCAGAAGATGCAGAACGCGCTGGGGCATTACATCACCTATCTGGAATCCCAGACCTATGTGGACGGTCTGACGGGCGTCGGCAACAAGCTGGCGTACAAGAAATTCCACGAGGAGCTGGACGCGGAGCTTGCCGCAGGTACCGCACAGTATGTCATTGCCTTCTTTGACGTGAACGGTCTGCGTGCGATCAACGCGAAGTATACCTACGAGGTCGGTGACACGCTGCTGAATGCGGCAGCGACGATCCTCGCCCGCATTTTCCACCACAAGAACGTCTTTCACGTTGCCGGTGATGAGTTCATCGTCATCCTGAAGGGCAAGACCCTCACGGATATGGATGCGTATTTCGTGCGTGTCAACGAGGAGGTGGACAAGTTCAACCGCCTCAAGCGCGTACCGGTCAAGCTCACCATGTCCAAGGGCAGCGCCGCCTACAATGCGTCGAAGGATACGGATTACCGCAAGGTATTTCTCCGCGCTGAGGAAAACGAAAAGCGCGACAAGGCGGCATATTATGCAGCAAATCCGAAAACAGAGAGTTAAGGCAACACCGCACAAAGACCGCCTGACGGCTCAGCACGTCATCTGTCCCCCATCTTTTCCGTCATCTTGCACAGTTCCTCCTAGCGATACATACAGTATCGCGTCGTCGTCACTGTACAATCTGCCGAAAAATCTGTGGCACATCTCTTTGTGCGGTATTGCCTTAAAAACATATCCCTCCGGGATTTTCCGGAGGGATATGCTTATTTGTATTTCTGGGACTGCTCCACCGCGAGGCGGTCACAGCGCTCATTCTCCGGGTGACCGGCATGACCCTTGACCCAGACGAAGGTCACCTTGTGCTTCTCCAGCAGCGGCAGAAGCTGCTCCCAGAGATCGACGTTCAGGGCAGGCTTGCCGTCGGATTTCTTCCAGCCCCTCGCCCTCCAGCCGTAAACCCAGCGCTTGAGGATGCTGTCGCAGACGTACTTGCTGTCAGTTGTGAGCGTGACCTCGCACGGCTCCTTCAGGGCTTTCAGACCCTCGATCACGGCAGTCAGCTCCATGCGGTTGTTGGTGGTATCCGCTGCACCCCCGGAGAGCTCTTTCTCATGCTCCCCAAAGCGCAGAACTGTCCCCCAGCCGCCCGGTCCGGGATTCCCCGAACAAGCACCGTCCGTGAAAATCTGTACTTGTTTCATAATAATCTCCTGTTCTTCATTGCAGGAACAGCAGCCAGACCGATACGGCACCGAAACACAGCGCAAAGATACCGGTAAGGATCTCACCGCCGATGGAATATTCCTGATGAACCTCATGGGATTCCAGCGGGTTCTTCGGATTGATGAGCATGTCGAACTCCTGCCCTACGCAGTTTCCGGGATTCGGAATACCGCGCTCCGTAAAGGAGCCGTGGTAGGTCTGCCCGTTATACTCGTACTCCACAACAGCGACGTAGTAGACCGACGAGACATGCTCGGTATGGTTGTGCTTCGTGCGGTTTCTGTTGTGGTAGCGCTTATCCTCGCGGATGCATCTGGCGCGCACCGGCACCGTGCAGTATTTCTTTTCGTGGAACGTGGAATACATCCCCCACGCCATTAACAGCAGCGCCAGAAGCGCCGCAGCGCCGCAGACAATGCCGATCGTTCGCCGGTCGGACGCTGTCGCGTACCGCACCAGCATCATCATATTCGCAATCATCATACGTTAAACCGGAACTCGACGATGTCGCCGTCCTGCATCACATACTCCTTGCCCTCAAGGCGGAGCAGACCCTGCTCACGCGCCGCCGCCATGCTGCCGCAGCGCTCCAGGTCGTCGAATGCCACGATCTCGGCGCGGATGAAGCCCTTCTCGAAGTCCGTGTGGATTTTTCCGGCTGCCTGCGGTGCCTTGGTGCCGCGCTTGATCGTCCATGCACGAACCTCCTGCTTGCCGGCGGTCAGGAACGAGATCAGACCCAGCAGGGAGTAGCCTGTCTGGATGATGCGGTTCAGACCGGACTCCTCCAGACCCAGCTCGGAGAGGAACATTGCCTTGTCCTCGTCGCTCATGTCGGAGATCTCCGCCTCGGTCTGTGCGCAGATCGGGAGAACGGCTGCGTTCTCGGCTTCCGCGATCTTCTTGACTGCCTGGAAGTGCTCCTGCGTGGAAAGATCGCCGGTGAAATCGGCTTCGCAGAGGTTTGCGGCATAGATGACGGGCTTTGCGGACAGCAGGGGCGTGTCATGCATGAACGCCTCCTCGTCCTCGGTCATCTCAAAGCTGCGGGCGGAGCGTCCCTCCTCAAGATGCGCTGCAAGGCGCTCGAAGAATTCCACCTGCACGGCAGCCTTCTTGTCGCCCTTCATGAGCTTCTTGGCGCGGTCGATGCGGCGCTGTACCATTTCGAGATCCGCGAAGATCAGCTCAAGGTCGATCGTCTCAATATCGCGGGCGGGGTTGATGCTGCCGTCTACGTGGATGATGTCGATGTCCTCGAAGCAGCGGACAACGTGGACGATCGCGTCCACCTCACGGATGTCCGCGAGGAACTTGTTGCCGAGACCCTCGCCCTTGGATGCGCCCTTGACAAGACCTGCGATGTCCACAAATTCGAGGGTCGCGGGCTTGAAGCTGTCCGGCTCGTACATTTTCGCGAGATAATCCAGACGGGAATCCGGAACGGATACCACGCCGACGTTCTTCTCAATCGTGCAGAACGGATAGTTTGCCGACTGGGCGCCTGCGTTGGTCAGTGCATTGAAGAGTGTGCTTTTCCCGACGTTCGGGAGTCCTACCATACCGAGTTTCATAAGATCTGCTCCTTATATTAAGTATTCAACGATAAATGCGCACAGTTTTTGCGGTCGCACGGCGACCGCTCAGGAGGGGCTGCTCGCCCCTCCTAAACCTCCCTCGGCATAAGCAGACAGCCAGCGAGCTTGCGAGCGTGGCTGGTCGCTTAAAACGAAGTAGGACTATGCAGCCCTGCATCCGCACCTTGATCGTTCGACTATTTTCCATGCTCTATTATAGCATACCGTGCCGGACTTGTCAATGATCCTTACATCACATTCCGCCTGCAAAGTCCCCGCCCGCTGCGCGGGCGAAAACATTACACCTATTACAGATTCCCGGTCAGGTACATCAGCACGGAGATTGCCGCGGTCGGCGCTGTCTCACAGCGCAGGATCCGCTTGCCCAGCCAGACGCGGTGCAGTCCCGCATCCACCGCCTGCGCGGCTTCCTCCTCGGAAATGCCGCCCTCGCTGCCGATGAACAGCCCGATGCGCTCCTTGCCCGAAAGCGGCACCTCGCCAAAGCGCACGCCGCCCTCCTCCTCGTAGAGCATCACCGCAATATCCTGCGCCTGCATGGACGCAAGCGCCTCCTGCCAGGTGTGCAGGGGGGCAACCTCCGGGATGATCCCGCGCCCGGACTGCTTCGCCGCGGAATGAGCGATTTTCTGCAATCTGTCGCGTTTCTTCTCGAAATCGGATTTGGTCGGACGCGCCACGCACCGTGCCGTGAGCACCGGCACGATCTCCGTCACGCCCAGCTCGACCGCCTTCTGCACGATCTCCGCCAGCTTGTCCTGCTTAGGAACCGCCATGTAGAGCGTGACCTTCACGGTCGGCTCGGCGGCGCAGGGGGCGATGTGCAGCGGGTGCAGGTAGACCTCGCTGTCCGTGATGCGCGTGATCTCGCAGTCGTAGTCGATGCCCTCCGCGCAGACGGTCAGGCTCTCCCCCACGCGCATCCGCAGGGAACGCCCGATGTGACGCGCATCCTCGCCGGTGATGACGATTTCCTCATCGTTTCCGTGTTCTGTGAAAAATCTCGGCATACCGCACCTCACACCACGGCAAACCAGCCGTCTGCCGTCTGGAAGACAAACACATGCTGATCCGGCACGACCTCGGTCTTGCCGTCATAGGTGATATGCCACTCGACCGTCATATCACAGCTTTTCTGCACGGTATCGAGGAATTTGCCGTCCCCGTCGTAGGAGACTTCCAGCATCTCAACCACGCTGCCGAGCGTACCGGCATTCGGATTCGTCGCAATGCCGGTGATATTCATCATGCTGTACTGGAAATCGTCCGCGTACTTCCCGGCAATCAACGAATGCAGATGCTTGACGAGCGCCTCCGGGGAATCGAGCTTGTAGACCTGCTGCTGCTGATACGTTAAATAAAAGGGGAAGGTCGTGTTCGCGTAAAGTGCTGCATCGCTGTTCTGGATGGCAGCGAACAGATCCGCCGCCTTGGCGATCTCGTCCTGCTCCAGGAACCGGCGGTCGTAGGTCACGGGCAAGGCGAAGGAATTCTTGTCCTCGCGCATGGTCGAGCCGTAGGGCATATCCGTTTCTGCGATGGTCGGGCGCTCTGCCGTCCCCTTTCCGCAGGCGGTCATCATCGGAACGGCGCAGAGCAGAGCCAGTGCAAGCGCCGCAATTCTCTTAGTCTTCATTTTCATTCTCCTCATCATCGGGTAACGTCTTGAGTGTGTCCTTTGCGTTTCGGAACAGATCCTTAAACGGATTTTCGCCGGTGTTCCGTTCATTTCCGGAAATTATGAGCTCGGTGCCGTCATAGGCGGTCACCTTTCTTTCATGGGCGTCCGTCTGATGCGGATAGACGCCGATATAATCCCAGTGATCCGTGTCATGGACTGCCGCATAGGCGACAGTTGTCCCCTCCACGACAAAGAAGTAGTCATAGCGCTCGTCCTCCGTAAAATAGATGTCGAACATATTATGCAGATGCGCGGTGTTATAGGGCGCGTTGTAATCGGATTCGCCGGGGATGTTGGTGATGATATAGCTGCCTTTCTTCAGCGTTCCGGCTTCGTCGAGATCCACAAGGGCGGACTGGGCGGCGCGGTGGCACTGTCTGGCGGCATTGTTGGCGTTTGCCGTGCGGGATTTCCGGACATAGCCGATCATCGCGGGGACGAGGATCGCTGCCAGAACAGCCAGAATGACCGTCAGCACGAGCATCACGATCAGCGCGATGATACAGCCGGAATGTTGTTTCGGCGGTTTCCGGGCGGGATCCTGGTAGAGTTCGCTGTAGTCGTTGGTTGGATTCATGGCAATGCTCCTATCATGTAGTATAGTACTATTGTACCGCGGTTTGCGGGGATTGTCAAGACCTGCGGCGTCAGCCCCGGAAAAGGGGGCAGCGGGCTCCCCGCCTGCCTGAAATTGTCAACCCCTGGCTGCATTTTTATTTTATTCATAAATTTTGTGTAAAATGCTGTAAATTGGGGAGGAATTTTTTCTCAATTGAATGTAGATTTTTTGATGGAATTATGGTATAATAGTAGTAACTCCGGACAAGGGGTCATTCTACCCTCATATCTAGGGAGTCTATCCCCCGGAAAAAAATGTTGGAGGTAAAGACCAATGAGCAAGAAGTATGTTTATCAGTTCACTGAGGGCAACGCAACCATGCGTGAGCTTCTCGGTGGTAAGGGCGCTAACCTGGCTGAGATGACCAAGATCGGTCTCCCGGTTCCGCAGGGTTTCACCATCACCACTGAGGCTTGCACCCAGTATTACGAGGACGGCGGTATCAGCGATGAGATCATGGCTGAGATCGAGAAGAATATCGTCCTGATGGAAGAGCGCGTCGGCAAGAAGTTCGGCGACAAGACCAACCCGCTGCTGGTTTCCGTTCGTTCCGGTGCGCGTGCATCCATGCCCGGTATGATGGACACCATCCTGAACCTCGGTCTGAACGAGGACGTTGTTGACTATATGGCTGAGCAGTCCAAGAACCCGAGATGGGCATGGGACTGCTACAGAAGATTCATCCAGATGTATTCCGACGTTGTAATGGAGGTCGGCAAGAAGTACTTCGAGCAGCTCATCGACAAGATGAAGGCTGACCGCGGCGTTACACAGGACGTTGAGCTGACTGCTGACGACCTCAAGGAGCTCGCTGGCCAGTTCAAGGCTGAGTACAAGAACAAGATCGGTACAGACTTCCCGTCTGATCCGAAGGAGCAGCTCGTTGGCGCGATCAAGGCTGTATTCCGTTCCTGGGACAACCCGCGTGCAAACGTTTATCGCCGTGACAACGATATCCCGTTCTCCTGGGGTACTGCTGTAAACGTACAGATGATGGCATTCGGTAACATGGGCGACGACTGCGGTACCGGTGTTGCGTTCACCCGTGACCCTGCAACCGGCGAGAAGAAGCTCATGGGCGAGTTCCTGACCAATGCACAGGGCGAGGACGTTGTAGCAGGCGTTCGTACTCCTATGCCGATTCAGGAGATGGAGCAGAAGTTCCCGGAGGCTTATGCTGAGTTCGTTAAGGTTTGCCAGATCCTCGAGGACACCTATCATGACATGCAGGATATGGAGTTCACCGTTGAGAAGGGCAAGCTCTATATGCTCCAGTGCCGCAACGGTAAGAGAACCGCTCAGGCTGCTCTCAAGATCGCTTGCGACCTCGTTGATGAGGGTATGAAGACCGAGCAGGAAGCTGTTGCTATGATCGATCCGAGAAACCTCGACACCCTGCTGCACCCGCAGTTCGACGCTAAGGCAATCAAGGCTGCTACCCCGCTGGGCAAGGGTCTTGGCGCATCCCCTGGCGCTGCTTGCGGTAAGATCGTGTTCACTGCTGATGATGCAGTAGCATGGGCTGACAAGGGCGAGAAGGTTATCCTGGTTCGTCTGGAGACTTCTCCTGAGGACATCACCGGTATGAAGGCTGCACAGGGCATCCTGACCGTTCGCGGCGGTATGACCTCTCACGCTGCAGTAGTTGCCCGTGGTATGGGCGAGTGCTGCGTATCCGGCTGCGGCGACATCAAGATGGACGAGGAGAACAAGAAGTTCGAGCTCGCTGGCAAGACCTTCAAGGAGGGCGACGAGATCTCCATCGACGGTACTACCGGTAACATCTATGACGGCATTATCCCGAC
>ONEQ01000303.1 GCA_900316885.1 uncultured Eubacteriales bacterium
ACAGATACCCATATAGAAGTAGTATGCCATAGTATTTCTGATATATCGTCAGAAGTACTATGGCGTTTATATTGACAATACTGCGATGTTGTGCTATAATTGTTACTAACTTGAATCGGAATATAACGAAGGAAATGAGGTTTTACAGATGTTGGTCTCTGTATTGGCAGGCGCAGCGTTCATTCTGGCTGCACTGCCGTGCTTTATTGTGGCGGGTGCCGTAACGGGGCATTTCAGAAAGCTGGAAACACGCTGTACGGAATGTGTCACGGGGACGGTAGTCGGTATGTCGCACATCAGCTCCAACGGGATCCGGCTCCCGAAGGTGGAATACACCGTGAACGGCGTCAAATACACGACCGCGGGACCGAAGTTTTCCGGCAGCGTCAATTTCTATATCGAAGCGTTTGGCAAGCGCCAGGGAACCGCCTCCTCCAATCTGAGCACAGAGGGCGAGCTCCCGCAGGTCGTGAAAACGACGAAGGATCAGTCCGCCGCGCAGCAGATCATGCGGGAGCGCTATCCCGCAGGCAAGCAGGTCGATGTGTTCTATGATCCAGAAAAGCCGAAGCGCTGCTATGTGGAGCGCTATGCGGTGCCGCCGAAGGTCTGGTCGATCTATATGCCGACAGGACTCGGTATCATTTTCACGCTGGTCGCGCTGATTCTCCTGATCGTGCATCCTTTTTAACAGAACAACCCCCTCCCGCAAAACCGGCGGGAGGGGGTGTTTTATTTGACCAACTCGGAAACTTCCGAGGCAGTCTGTTATTTAAATGCGAATTGTTCAAATTCCTCCAGCGGCATGGGCTTTGCGAAATAGTAGCCCTGGAAGAGCCTGCATCCCATGGCGGACAGATCCCGGAACTGCTGTTCCGTCTCCACGCCCTCGGTCAGGGAGGCGATGCCCAGATCCTCGGCAAGCTGCATGATGCTCCGGAGGATTGTGTTGGATTTGCTGCCGCCCTCGGAGCCGGACAGAAATTTCATGTCCACCTTGAGTACATCAACCGGCATATCCTTGAGCAGATTCAGCGAGGAATAGCCGCTGCCGAAATCGTCCATCTCCACGATAAAGCCGGATCGCCGGAACTCGTCCAGAATGGCCATGCGGTCCTCGGCGTCGTTCATCATGACCGTCTCGGTAATCTCAATGCGCAGCTTTATGGGATCGATCTGATATTCCTGCACCAGCGCCTTGATCTCGGCAACCACATCAAAGAAGTAGAAATCCTTCGGTGAGATGTTGACTGATATGAACAGATCATCATGAACACCCTTCCAGTCCGCAAGGATTTTGCAAGCACACCGCCACATGTGCCGGTCTACCTCGACGATCATGCCGTTTTTCTCGAATACCGGGATGAAAACGCCGGGGGAGAGGAACCCGTGCTCCGGGTGAATCCAGCGAGCGAGCGCCTCGGCGCCTACCACCTTCCCGGTTGCGTCGGTGATGGGCTGTAAATACGGGCGGATCTGCATCTCCCGGAGCGCATCGTCCAGCATGGTGGTGATCTTCTGACCCCATAGGATCTTTTCGCGGAGGTTGCTGTCGTAGTAGGCGATGTGGGTTTTGTAGTCGTCCTTGATCGTCGTCAGCGCCATATGCGCCCGGTCGAACATGACCGACACATCGATTGTCGGATCCTTCACCTCGTAGACACCGAGATGGATGAGCAGATGGTGCGTGAAAACGCCGTCGGTGACGGTGAAATTCACCAGCTCTGCCGCGATGCTGTCCGCATCGAACAGCGGCTTCGGGATGAGGCTTCGGGATGAACACGCCGAAGGTATCGCCGCCCAGTCTGCCGTAGACGCATTTCTCGTCCATATCATCCCGGATCCAGTCCGCGATCTGCTGCAGGGCAAGATCACCGAATTCGGAGCTGAACACATCGTTGACGATCTTGAAATTCTTCACATCCGCAAAGATCGCTAGATACTCGATGGACGGATTTGCCGTCAGCATACTGCGGATGCAGGTGTAAAGGTACTGCTTGGTGTAGAGATCCGTCAGGCTGTCGTGGGTGGAGCTGTAGATCTCATTCTTGATGCGCCGCTGCTCCTCGGTGGTATCCCGCACGAACAGGAACGAACCGGCAAGGATGTTCTTGTCGTCGTTGACCGAATGGTGCTCCAGCGCGTAGTATTGTGCGCTTTCGCCGCTGCCGATCACGCGGGATTCGGTCCAGTCGGATTCATTCCGTTTGCTTTCACCGAACATCTGGGTCAGCCGTTCGGTGACCTGCTCCAGATGCTTTTCATCGGTACCTGTCAGGCGCTGACCGGGGGCATTTGCCCAGATGCAGCGGCATGTCGGATCAAAGACGAACATCGCCTCGGGGATTTCGGCAGCGATACCGGACAGCATCCGGTCGAGCAGCCGCAGCGGGCGGTAATAGATCGAGAAATAGAACACGATCACGCCGAAGAATCCGTATCCGATCATGGAACGGTCGATGGGCTTGCGCGACAGGATATAGAACGTCTGCCAAAGTCCGACTGCGAGCATTGTCATCAGGAGCACGGTGTAGCGCTCCCGGTAGAGCTTGGCGCTCCGGACGGAGCGTATGAGAAAGATCAGGATGACTGCAAAGAAGATGCTGTAATCCACCACGCGGTGGATGGTCTGCCCAATCAGCGGCACGAGCCGGAAGTAGAGCTTCTCATCAACCATGACCGGTTCGACACAAAATGCATGATGAAAGACCGGATTGAGAAGCATCTGGACGGCATCCAATCCCAGGATCGCATAAATCAACGTTGGTTTTTGCTTTCCGTCCCCGATGCCCTGACAGTAGGCATTCGTGAAATGAACAAGCGCAAGCATGACCAGATCCATGCCGAGAAAGTATGTATAATAGCCGATGACAGACCGTGCCTCAACGCTTGCGCCCACAATGATGAGATTGCCCAGAAGCGGCGGAATCAGCGCGGTGCATAGCATTGTGACCGATTTACCGATAGAGCGCGGCGAACGGTAGGCAAGCACCGCGCAGATGGACAGCGAAATGACAAGCGATGTGAAGGCTGTCGAGTAGGCTATCCGAATATCCATTCATTTCCCCCCTTTCGGGACCGAAAAATCATGATTTTCTTGTCCTTCGATTCTGTTCAGGGTGCGTTTCATAGTAACGCCTCTTGTCGGCATACATGTTCTCATCCGCTGTACGCAGCGCAATGCGGACATTGGTGCTGTCTGCGGTGAAGGCGGTGCCGATGGCGAAGTTGAGGCCTTCATAATGCTGAGCTGCTGCCCGGAGTTTGTCTGCACTGTCTGCGAGAGCATCCTCTGTGGTGTCGTTCAGAATGACGACAAACTCGTCACCGCCCGCACGGAAGATCTGCTTGGGCGTGAATACCTCGCACAGCGCTGCGGCAGCATCCCGTAGCAGAGTATCCCCGGCGATATGACCGTCGGAGTCATTGATTGCCTTCAGACCGTTGAGGTCGGCAAACAGCACGCCGACGGACTGACCGGATGTCCCTTTGACGAGAGCATCGACGTGATTGTTCATCTCGTTGCGGTTCATGACGCCGGTGAGCATGTCCTTGGAGCTGAGAGTGTGGAGCTTGTCGAGCAGCCGGTAACTGTAGAGCTCCGAAGCCAGAATGAACGTGGTGAGCTCCAGGGTTTCCTTGATGGTATCGGCAGCGTCGGCGCTGAAGTTGATCGCCCAGATATACCCCATGAGCTCCTGCTTGAAGATCAGCGGGAACAGGACGATATTCCGCGCACCGGCGAGTGTGAGCGATTCATGCCAGACGGGATTGCGCTCACGCACAACTTCCATATCGTGTGCATTTTTGGCGAGGATGCAGTTGCTTCCGGCGATGGTAGCTTCCCACGATTCCGCGATGGTATAGAAGCCGCTGTCCAGATAGTGCTCCATGGGCAGGAGCTTAGTCTCCCCGGAGAATGCCTCAGCGAGAATGGAGCATTTCCGCTTCTCCTGATCCATGAGCAGGATGCAGCAGTGCTCAGAATCGCAGAGATCCCGGATATCCTGCACGATGCTTTTCATAGTGACCTGAAAATCATCCGGGCTGCGCAGCTTGATACAGGTTGAAGCTGATCTCCATGACATACAGGCAGTAGCAGATATTGCTGTCGTCCGGGAACAATGGCAGGAAGGACATGTTGAACCAAACGTCGAACCGTGCCGGATGTGCATAGGCGTGCAGGAGCTTTTTCTGCACGGCAGCCTGATAGCAGGAATCCTCGAAGTTGAGATCGCGGTTCAGGTATTCGGTGTATTCGCTGTTCGGTACAAATTTCCGTGTCAGCATCTCGACATTATCCGCGGGATGCTCGATGGTGTTCAGATAGGGGCGGTTTCCTGTGACAATCCTGATTTTTCCGTAATTTCCGTCATCCAGTTTTTCAACAGATACCACACACGCAGCGGTGGGCAGGCTATTTACTACATTTTGAAAGTCCATATCGTATCCTCCTGAATCAAATTCTTTCGGGTGATATATGTAATATCTATAGTATATCACATAATTCATTTTTTTGCAAGTGTACAATAGCAATTCACAATGTTAAAAAATTATGTACAGACAGAAATTTGTGAAAATCCGCGCTGTTCTTGCAAGTTTGGCAGGATTGTGCTATAATAGACTCATGGCTATGTTATCATATTCACAGGAGGTCTTGTCATGATACAGGATATTGATCCCGCAAGGCTCGACAACAGCTATCACACTGCTGTGCCTTCAAGCGGGGATACCGTGTTTGTTTTTTCTAAGAATACGCTGCTTTGCCGGTATGATGCCGTACAGGGTACGCTGGAGCTGCCAGTCTTTGGCGCCTTCCCCGCAAATGTACCGATGCAGTATTTGTTCGCCATCGAGGATGTGCGGTATTTCCTTGCAGAAGGGGAGTATGTGCTCCCGGGATTTGAACTGCACCCGATTCAGAAGGTGCGGCGGTTCCACGTCGCGGAGAACCGGACAATGTTCGCGGTGTTCACTGCCTTTCATCTCTGGAAGTGGTACAGCACGAACCGGTTCTGCGGGGCATGCGGGCATCCGACAGAGCACAGCAAAACGGAACGCGCCCTCGTCTGCCCGGACTGCGGGAATACGGTTTATCCGCGGATCAACCCGGCGGTCATCATCGGCGTTGTCAATGGCGGCCGTCTGCTGATTACCCGGTACCGCCGCGGTTATGTCCATAATGCGCTGGTTGCCGGCTTTACCGAGATCGGTGAGACGGCGGAGCAGACTGTGTCCCGTGAGGTCATGGAGGAGGCGGGTATCCGGGTGAAGCACATCCGGTATTACAAGTCCCAGCCGTGGGGCATGGCATCGGATCTGCTCATGGGCTTCTTCTGCGAGGTCGATGGGGATGACACGATCCGAATGGACGAGAGCGAGCTGAAATATGCAGCATGGCTCCGCCCGGATGAAATCGAGCTCCAGCCTAACCAGTACAGTCTGACCAATGAAATGATGCGTCTGTTCAAGGAGAACAGACTGGAAGAGTACTATCAGAAAGAGAAGTGATACCTATGGAATGGAAGCAGTTATTATGCTCCGAGCGCAAGCGCTCTTATCCGGTTGAGAAAAAGCCCGAGGATGACCGTACTGAATTCCGGAAGGACTACCATCGGATTATCTGCAGCGCTTCATTCCGGCGTTTGCAGGACAAGACGCAGGTCTTTCCGCTGGATCAGAATGATTTTGTCCGCACGCGGCTCACCCATTCTCTTGAGGTTTCCTCGTTTGCCAAATCGCTCGGACAGATGACCTTCCGGACGCTCATCGAAAAGGGGATGGATCCGCAGATCGACGAGACGGTGCGTGAGAATGTGAGCAGTATTCTGGA
>ONEQ01000133.1 GCA_900316885.1 uncultured Eubacteriales bacterium
ACTACACCGACGAGGAGGCAGAGCAGATCATGCAGGGCATCCTTGCCAAGAACAAGATCGAGGGCATGTACGGCTGGCTCCAGTTCTGCACGGCAAAGAAAAGCTACGGCACCCTCATCGTTGTGACGGACAAGACCTCCGATCAGGGCTTGCTGAACAATCTGTTCCGCACGACGGTTATCATCGGCATCTGCATGCTGCTGGTGCTGCTGGCAATTCTGGTTGTGCTCTCCCATTGGATCACACTCCCCGTCCAGCAGGCATTCAAGCGGCAGAAGCAATTCGTATCCGATGCGGGTCACGAGCTGAAGACCCCGCTTGCCGTCCTCACGACAAATGCGGATATTCTCCAGGATGAGCTGGGCGAGAACAAGTGGCTCACCTACATGCAGGAGCAGATCGGACGCATGAACCAGCTTGTCGGGGATCTGCTGCGGCTTGCCCGTATGGACAATGCCACACAGGAATACAGCTTCCTGGACTTTGACCTGAGCATGGCGGTTGCCGCCACGACGCTCCCGTTCGAGAGCACGGCATTCGAGAAGCACAAGAATCTCGAAATGGATATCCAGCCCGGTGTCCACTACTGCGGCAGCGAGCAGCATATCCGGCAGCTCTGTGCGATTTTCATTGACAATGCAATCAAGTATTCCAACGAGAACGGCATCATCAAGGTCACGCTTCTGCAGCGCGGCGAGCATCAGGTGATTGAATTCTACAACACCGGCTGCGAGATCTCCCCGGCGGAAACCCAAAAGATCTTTGAGCGCTTCTACCGCGGCGACAAGGCGCGGACGTCCTCCAAGACAAGCGGCTACGGTCTGGGACTTGCCATCGCCAAGAGCATCATGGACATTCACAAGATCAAGTTCCAGGTCACCTGCGAGCAGGGCAGGTGGATCCGGTTCCTGCTGATTCTATAGGCTTTTTAAGGCAGAGATCACGTATCTCTGCCTTTTTTTCAGGCTTGCATATTGTTGAGATTTTCATGGTTCTACGTTGGAAATTTTATGATTCCTACAAAATTAGATGTTTCCATTTGTTGCGTATTGACAAAAAAATAGGAATCGTGTATAATTAGGATTGGATTTTGAAGCATTGGTATGGGAGCTTACTGTCAAAGATAAGCCCCTTGTTTTTCACGGCAAAGAATGATGGAGGTTTACAAATGAGCAAAAAAGAAGAACGCAATATCAATGTCACGCTGACAGCGGATGACGGGGATAAAGATGATATTATAATTTCATTTTCCGGATTTATCAGGCAACTCAAGCGTTTCCTGATCTTCTGGGTGGTGACTGCAATCCTCGCCGGTATCCTGATCCCGGTACTGTTTGCAATATTTACAGCGGATCAGCACAAGAACCTGACTGCACTGGTCAGCTTCAACTATTCCGGCATTGAAAAGGGACTGGCACCGGACGGCGGCAAGTTTGATGTGAATACCCTCAAGAACCCGAACGTCATTGAGCGTTCGCTGACCGATCTCAACCTGCCGTTGGATGCACTGGAGTCGATCCGTCAGGGCATCTCCTTTGAAGGTATCGTCCCCTCTGATGCGATCGACCGTATCACCATCTACAGCTCCGTCTATGAAAAGGGTGATATCAAGGCGGCAAAGGAGATCCTGGATACGACCTACTATCCGACACAGTTCAAGGTGACCTTCAACTACTCCGCCTGCAAGGAGCTGACCAACAATCAGCCGGTTGAGGTGTTCAACCGCATCCTGGAGAACTACGCACAGTATTTCTTTGAGAAGTACGGCTTCAACGAGGCACTCGGAAGCGCTGTGACCGGCATGGATTACCAGAGCTATGATTATCCGGAGCAGATCGATGTGTTCGATTCCTCGCTGACCACTCTGCAGAATTACATCTCCACTCTGGCATCCAGCGATACAACCCGTTTCCGTTCCACAACCACCGGTCTGACATTTGCAGATCTTTCATCCTCCATTCAGACAATCCGCAGCGTGGATCTGACCATGCTCTCCTCGGAGATCCTGATGAACACCGTCACCAAGAATAAGCCGGCACTGGTTGATTACTACACCCACCGCATTGAGATCCTCACCCGTGAGTGCGCAGTTTCCCAGTCAGAGCTGGAGGCAGTAACCAAATCCATCGAGGAATACCAGCTCGGTTCCGTAATCGTCTATGGCGACAGCGGTCAGGGCGGTCTGCAGTACAATTCCAATTCTGATGAGTATGATAAGCTGTTTGACCGCAAGGTCAATGCACAGAAGACGCTCACATCCAAGCAGGAGGCTCTGAAGGATTATCAGAAGCGTCTGAACATGCTCAAGGCACAGACCCCGGGAACACAGGCAGAGATCGAGCGTGTTGAGGCTGAGCTGAGTGTGCTGAACGGCAAGATCACAGATCTCATCAACAAGACCAATGCCACTGCCAACGAGTACTATGAGACGGTATATCTGGCAAATGCATACAGCATTCTTGTACCGGCAAGCTCCTCTGCCATGACTGTCACAAAGAGTGTCATCAAGGCATGCATCGAGCCGCTGGTAATCGTTGAGGCGCTGCTGTTTGTAATGTACTTCGGTATGAGCTTCCTCTACTCCCTGATACAGGAGAACAGAAAGCGCAAGAGCAAGGACAAGACGGATGACAATGACGAGGATTCCGCTGAGGAAGCAGCGGCTCCCGCAGAGGCATAATTCCTGAGAAACAGATCCCCGGCTATGACAGCCGGGGATTTTTGCTTTCCTCTTTACAAATCCATAAAACTGTGGTATACTTATAATTACCAGATAAATTTCCGGGAGGTTATTACTATGCTGACAGATATTGAAATCGCCCAGCAGGCGCAGATGCAGCCGATCAGTGAGATTGCCAAGGGTCTTGGCATCACCGAGGACGATATTGAGCCCTACGGCAGATACAAGGCAAAGCTCTCCGAGCAGCTCTATACCAAAACCCGCGACAACCCCGACGGCAAGCTCATCCTCGTGACTGCCATCAACCCCACCCCCGCAGGTGAGGGCAAGACCACTGTTTCCGTTGGTCTCGGTCAGGCACTTGCGAAGATCGGCAAGAAGGCTGTGCTTGCGCTCCGTGAGCCGTCCTTAGGTCCCGTATTCGGCATCAAGGGCGGTGCCGCAGGCGGCGGCTATTCGCAGGTCGTTCCGATGGAGGACATCAACCTCCATTTCACCGGCGACATTCACGCCATGACTGCGGCAAACAATCTCCTCTGCGCACTGCTCGACAATCATCTCCAGCAGGGCAATGAGCTGAAAATCGACACCCGCCGCATCCTGTTCAAGCGCTGCATGGACATGAATGACCGTGCCCTCCGCAATGTGCTCGTGGGTCTCGGCGGCAAGGTCAACGGCGTTCCGCGTGAGGATGGCTTCCAGATCACGGTCGCATCCGAGGTCATGGCAATTCTCTGCCTCGCATCCGATCTCGACGATCTGAAGCGCCGTCTCGGCTCCATCCTCGTTGCCTACAACACCGACGGTGAGCCGGTCTATGCGCGTGACCTCCATGCAGAGGGCGCAATGACCGCGCTCTTAAAGGATGCATTGAAGCCGAATCTCGTGCAGACCCTCGAGCATACCCCCGTACTCATCCACGGCGGCCCGTTCGCGAATATCGCACACGGCTGCAACTCCGTGCGTGCCACCAAGCTTGCGCTCAAGCTCGGTGATTATGTTGTGACGGAGGCAGGCTTCGGCTCTGATCTGGGTGCAGAGAAGTTCTTCGACATCAAATGTCGCTATGCCGGTCTGAAGCCGCGCTGCGTTGTCCTCGTGGCAACCGTCCGCGCCCTCAAATACAACGGCGGCGCAGAGCGCTCCGAGCTGACCACCCCGGATCTGGATGCCCTCAAGCGCGGCATCATCAACCTGCGCACCCACATCGAGAACATGTTCAAGTATCACGTTCCGGTGGTCGTTGCCATCAACCGCTTCCACACAGATTCCGACGAGGAGCTCCAGTATATCGCGGATTACTGCAAGAAGCTCGGTGTCGAGACCTCCATGTGCGAGGTATTCGCCAAGGGCGGCGAGGGCGGCACCGATCTGGCGCAGAAGGTCGTGGATACCATTTCCATGACAGAGGATGCCGAGGAGCAGTTCGCGCCCCTGTATCCGCTGGATAAGCCCATCACCAAAAAGGTCGAGACCATCGCCAAGGAGATCTACCGCGCAGACGGCGTGAAATTCCTCCCTGCGGCGGCAAAGGCTCTTGCGGAGATCGAAAAGCTCGGTGCCGGTGAACTGCCGGTCTGCATCGCCAAGACGCAGTATTCCCTGTCCGACGATCCCAAGGCACTCGGCAAGCCGGAGGGCTTCACCATCACCGTGCGCGACGTGCGTCTGTCCGCCGGTGCGGGCTTTGTGGTCGTGCTGACCGGTGACATCATGACCATGCCGGGACTTCCCAAGGCACCGGCTGCCTTCAACATCGACTGCGACAACGAGGGCAATATCAAGGGGCTGTTCTGATGCAATACACCTGGACAACCGATTCCCCCGAGCAGACAATCGCACTTGCGGAGAAGATCGGCGCCAAGCTGTGTCCCGGCGACTGTATTGCCTACCGCGGCGACCTCGGCGCGGGGAAAACGACCTTCACCCGCGGGCTTGCCCTCGGCATGGGGCTGGGCGACTGCGTGACATCCCCGACGTTCGCGCTCGTGCATGAGTACGGCGGCGGAAAGCTCATCCATTTCGATATGTACCGCATCGCGGACGAGAATGAGCTGGAAACCACGGGCTTCTACGATTATCCGCAGGCGGAGTCCGTCTTTGCGGTGGAATGGTCAGAAAATATCGATGCGGCGCTCCCGGAAACCACCATGCACATCACGCTGGAGTACACCGGGGACGAATCGCGGCGCATCACACTGGAGGGAGATGAACGCTTTGCGGATATTGGGACTTGACACGTCCGGAAAGGTCGCATCTGCGGCAATTCTCGACACAGAGCAGAATCTCCTGCTCGCGGAGCGTTCCCTGTACACGACACGCGGACATTCGCAGGTTATGATGCCGATGGTACAGGAGATCCTGCAGGACTGCGGCATGAAGCCGGAGGATGTGGACTGCTATGCGGCCGCCGTCGGCCCCGGCTCCTATACGGGACTGCGCATCGGCATTGCAGCGGTGCAGGGCATGGCAATGGTACACAATACCCCGTGCATCGGCGTTTCCACGCTCGAAGCGATGGCGTCGCGGATCTTTGAAGCGAAAAACATCCTCGCCGTGATGCACGCGAGGGCAGATCTGTTTTATTGCGCGTGGTTCTCGTATCAGATCTACATGCACTACGATCCGAAGTACATCGACCGCGAAACGCCGGACGAGATCCGGACTGCCGCACAGATTGCCGAAACCATTGACAGGATCAGCGAAGGCATCGTCCTTGTCGGCGACGGCGCGGAGGAGCTCATGAAACAGTACGAGGCGATGGGACACGAGGGACAGACGATCCTGCGTCCTGCACCGCCCATGCTGCGGCTACAGTCGGCAGCAGGCGTCTGTCAGTGTGCCGCGCAGTACATCGCGGAGCACAAGGAGCTCCCCACGGCATCCGATTTGACGGCAAGCTATCTGCAAGCCGTCAACATCACCAGAAAGCAATAAAACCTGCGGGTACAGGGAGCCGCGCTCCCTGCCGAGGGGGTTGAGGGGGGGCGAGCAGCCCCCAGGCGGTTGCCCCGCGACCGCAAAAGCCCCCGTATAGAAAGGAAGCTGAACAATGATAGCAATTGGCTGTGACCACGCTGCCATCGACCTGAAACAGGCGATCATGGCACATCTCGACGAACAGGGTATCGCCTACACAAATCTCGGCACGGACGGCGATCCGTGCGACTATCCGGATATGGCAAAAGCCGTCGCAGAGAAGATCACCTCCGGCGAATGCGAAAAGGGCATTCTTCTCTGTGGTACGGGCATCGGCATGAGCATGGCTGCCAACAAGATCAAGGGCATCCGTGCGGCAGTCTGCTCCGACGAATTTTCCGCCAAATACACCCGTCTCCACAATGACGCGAACATTCTCTGCATGGGCGCAAGAGTCATCGGTGCGGGACTGGCGATTGAACTCACTGATATTTTCCTGTCCACGGGCTTTGAGGGCGGCAGACACCAGCGCCGCGTGGATAAGATCACGGCTTTAGAGGAGGCTTAACCATGGCAAATTTACATGTCATTGACCATCCGCTCATTCAGCATAAAATCTCGCTGATGCGCGACAAGAATACCGGTACCAAGGAATTCCGTGAGCTTGTTTCCGAGACGGCGATGCTCATCTGCTATGAGGCAACCCGCGATCTTCCCCTGAAGGAGATCGAGATGGAGACCCCGATCTGCATGGCAAAGACCAAGATCGTCTCCGGTCACAAGCTTGCCTTTATCCCGATTCTGCGTGCGGGACTCGGCATGATCGAGGGCGTGACCTCGCTCGTTCCGGCGGCAAAGATCGGACACATCGGCATGTTCC
>ONEQ01000033.1 GCA_900316885.1 uncultured Eubacteriales bacterium
TGTAGCCGCAGCCGGTCTGCTTCTGGTGATCGTGCCGCATGAAAAAAGAAAACCGGTAATCTGGATTCCCTGTATCCTGAATCTGCTGGTCAGCAGCACCTTGAATGCCTCGCGGTAGCCCTCGGCAGCTTCATCGGACTCGAAATACTTGATAAACCCATCCACGGTAATCATGCCGATCTCTGCCTGGAAAATACTCAGATCGGTGACGTCGCCGGTCTTGCCCGCCTGCTGCTGCATCTGCTGCAGCTTGGTGTAATCCTCCGGATGATCCTTGAAATAGGAACCGATGTTGCCGGTCGGTGCCATCGCGATGTTGTGATGCGTGATGCCCTCAATCTCAGGATCCTGCGTATTCGGATTCAGCTCGCGCTCATAGCGGAAGTCCATGATATCCGAAACATGGTACTTATTCACCAGTGCATCCTTTGCAGAATCCGTCGCATGGGCAAGGGAACCGGTACGGAGCACAACATTCTGCTTAATGGCTTTGCCGTCGCGGTTGATGTAGCCGCCCAACTGACGCGCATTGGAAACACCGCGCAGATCGGACAATACCTGCTCGGAATAGGCAAGCTCCTGCGGCTCCCGATACTGTGCAAAGAACTCCTGCGGCGTCATCTTGCTGCTGACACCGTGATAGGCAGCATATGCCAGGATCTCCGTGGCATCATTGGCGTTGATGATCCCATCCGCATTAACATCGGCTGCGGTTTTCTGCGCATCCGTGAAGGGGCTCTTGGAATCCGTACCCGCAGCGGCGGCGGCAATCAGAACCTCTGTTGCATCGATTGCATTCACGCTGCTGTCTGCGTTTACGTCGCCTATCGAAACACTAGCGCTATCCTCTGCCGCAGCCGGCAGGACAGCCATGCTGCCCGTCAGCAGTGCCGCACAAAGCACGCAGGAAAGAATACGGTTTCTTCTGTTTTTCATAAGATTAACCTCCTGTATACCAATAAGTATATTTTATATTATAGCACAATTCTGCCGGTTTGTCAACGGCACACAGAGAAAGCACCCGAGAATCACTCAGGTGCTTTCATACAAATCAAAGTCAATTGTTCAGCTTCCAGTTATCCACAGCTGCGTTTCCGCTGCTGATGATAAAGAGGTTCTGCTTGCCGGAAAGACCCGTTACAGGGGCGGTGATCTCCTGCATACCGCCTGCCGGGATCTCGATGTAGGCAGCCGCATCGCCCGATGCGCTTCCCTTGCAGACCTTCAGAACGGCACCGTTCTGAGAGGATGCCCTGACAGTGATCGACTTCGCGCCGGTGCCGCAGTCTGCGCCGGTGACACCGAACCATGCACCCTTGTTCAGGTTCACAGTCGTATTGCCGGAACCGCTGATCGTGATGCCGCCCTGATGGGAGAGCGTCTCTGCCTCAACCGTCTTGAACGGATCAAGCGCCTTGATCTGGGTCACGCCCGTCTTGGTGCCGGTCACCTGCTTCATCGAACCGTCGCTGTTGACCGTGATCTTGTCGATGTGCGTGGTGCGGTAGCCGAGTCCGTTATAGCCCATCGCATCCTGCAAGAGCTGCGCATGGTAGAACAGGTAGTACTCACCGTCAAACTCCATGATCGTATGATGGTTGTTGCCGGTCGTGCCGAAGAACTGTCCGATATTCTTGAAGACCTCGCCCTTGTAGGTGAACGGCCCGAGCGGCTTGTCGCTGACCATGTAGTCAATCGCCGCCGTGGACAGACCGAGGTTATTGCCGCCGGTGTTCCAGTTGGTGCAGTAGCTGTAATAGTATTTGCCGTTGTACTTGTGGATACCGCTGTCCTCAAAGATATAGGGTGCATCAATCGTGACAGGCGTGCCGACGATCGAGGTCATATCGTCACCGAGCTGTACGGCGCGGGAGGTTTTCGGATTTGCGGAGGGCTTGCCGTCCGTACCGCCGCCGAAGTACAGGTAGCCCTTGCCGTCGTCATCAACCAGGACTGCCGGATCGAACAGCCATACCACGTCTTTATTGGAGCAGTTCGGCGTGCTGCGGGAGATCAGTGGCTTGCCGATGGGGTCGGTCCACGGACCTGTAGGGGAATCAGCCGTCAGTACGCCGATGCCGTTGGCGTTGTTTGCAAAATACAGGAAGAATTTCTCCTTGCCGTTGATCTTCTTGTGACATGCGGTCGGTGCCCAGGAATTGCCTGCCCACTTGGCGGCGCCGCCCTGACCGACTGCATTAATCAGACCGTGATCGGTCCAGTTCACGAGGTCATCAGACGAGATGCAGCGCAGATGTGTGATCTTGCTGTACACGTTCTTGCTGACCTTACCGTTCTCATAGATCAGCGCATCGTCGGTCATGTAGACATAGATCCTGCCGTTGTACTCCATGACACCAGGATCCGCGCCGAAATACTGGGTGAGAATCGGGTTGTGCTCGGTTAATGCCTTGTAGGATTTCGCTGCTGTCACGCCGTTGAAGGCTGCCACGAGCTTGGCGGTATCCTGTGCCGGAATCTCCGGCTCCACCTGCGGGAATTCCGTGATGAGATGATGCAGCCACTTGGTCAGCAGGATCAGATCCGTGACCTCTGCCTTGCCGTTGCCGTCCACATCCGCTGCAGCGGGCGCATTGCCCTTGAGGATGCCCTGCTTGGCAAGTCCGAGATCGAAAATGTCGATCACGCCGTCATTGTTCACGTCGCCGCGTGCGGCAGGTCCCTTGTTCGTTTCGGATGCAAAGATCAGATAGTTCGCGGAATTGCCCTCGCCGCCGTTGGTGCCGAGGGTGACCTTTTCACCCGCCTTGACCTGCTTCTGGTACAGCGAGAAGGTCACATCATTAGCGGAGGTGATGACAGCGCCGGTCTTTTTCCAGCTCCCGAGCCAGGAGAGATTGGCATCCACACGCTGATCGACTGCCGCATACACGAACATATCCTTTGCCGCCTCAAACGCCGCCAGATCGCCGGTGTAGAGCTTGGAATCACAGGCGGTGCGGATAAACTCACAGCCGTCTACGAGTGCATCAGAGCTTGCACAGGTGAGATCTCTGTCACCGTAGAGCTGCACGCCGGCGCCGAAATTCTTCTGGATCGACCAGTCTGCGGCGTTTTCCGTATCGGATACGACCAGATTCCGGATGAGTGTGCCGTTCATCCCCTCCGTGCCGGAAGGCTGAGTGGCAGGCTGGGTAGCGGGCTGCGTGGGATCCGCTGGTGTCAGTCCGCCGTCAAGTGTCACGATAAACGTCGATACGCTCTTGGCGGGAAGCTGTGCCCAGAAGCCTGAACCGTTCTCGATCTCCAGATTCTCCGTGAGCGCGAGGTTCTCATTCTGGGAGGTGCGGTATCTGTCCACATCTGCGATGCCCTTGCCGCCGAGCGAGAACTGCTGGGTATAGCCGCTGTCGCTCTTGTTGACCGCAACGACCGTCACCTGATTCTTGCTGTTCTTGTATGCCGAGATGTAGAGATCCTTCTGCGGCTGCTCGGTCGCATCCACGCGCACGTCACCCGGACGCACGAACTTGGAATATTGCGCCATGCAGTAGCCGCGCTTGCTGATTGTGCCGTCCTCCTTCAGGGGGCCATAGCTCCGGCGGATGTACCACCAGACATAGGCACTCATATTGCCGACGACCAGACTGTTGTGGATATTCTCGGAAACGTCCAGCGCCATCGGCCAGACATCCGCGTCATTCTTGGAATCCGTGTAGACCTCGGTCATCCAGATCGGCTTGCCGCAGCTTTCGAGCGCCGGATAGTCCATCCATGCCCGCTGTGTGCCGTAGAAATGCGTGCCGAACAGGTCGCAGTTGGCGAATGCCTTCTGGTTGTTCAGGATCTTGGCGTAAAACTTCTTGCCGCCGTCTGCCACCCAGGACGCATTCTCCGGCGCATACTGGAAGGATTCCGGAGACATGACCCTCGTGCTGGTGATCTGGTCGGCGTAATTGGCGAGGAAATCGGTTGTCTCATCGGTGGACCAGACCGTCCACTCCGATGCATAGTCCGGCTCGTTCTGCACGGAAATGGAGTAGAGATTCACGCCCTGATTCTTCATGTAATTGCCGAAGTCATTGAGGTGCTTGGCATAGGCTGCGTAGTTCGATTTCGGCAGATGCAGCTTGCCGCCCTTGCCGCTGCCGGATTCCGCCAGATTCTTCGGCGGCTCCCACGGGGATGCAAACACGGTCACACCGTGCTCGGATGCATATTTCGCCGTCGGGACTGCCTTATTCCACTGACTGCTGTCGGGATTGACGAAAATGCGGACGATGCTCAGCCCCAGCTCGTCCTTGCCGTTGCCGAATGCCTTCTGGCGCTGGGCATCGGTCAGATCCTTACCGGTCCACTCCGGGTGGTTCATGCCGCCGAAGCCGTCGATCTTCTGGTAGGTCTTGTTGATGTTGACCGTGCAGAGATCGGCAGCAGCCGTCTGGATGTGCAGCTCCGGCAGGATCGCCGCCTGTGTCAGCAGCATCGCACCGGACAGGAGCGCAGCGGCTGAACGCTTGAATAATTTCATAATATAGCCTCCTTTTTTAATGATATGCTCCATATCATTTTCATTATATGCCAAATCAGATGGAATAACAACCCACATTTTATGATAATAGTGGACAAAATCACACTTGCCGATGCGATAATAGACTTTCGGTACGGAATACAGAGGAATGTTCACTGTATATCAAGGCTGCGCACAAACAAAGCTCCCCCGCTGCCTGCGCAGCGGGAGAGCTTTCTTGCATTGGCGGCTATTTGCCGCATCTTCTGTGTACCTCGTCCGTGAGGGCATCAAAGTAGATCTGCGGGTTTGCGTTGTTGTATTCGGTGCTGTATTCCTCCCAGGTCTTCTCGAAATCCTCGCTCATGACCATCATCGGCATGTATTTGCGCTTGAGCTCGCTGAGCTTCCGGACAACCTTGCCGTATTCCTTGGCATCCGTCGAGGAGCTTTCAAATGACCACATCGGATACCAGTCCGGGTTCTCCGCCGGTGTATTGAGGAAGTCCGCATAGGTCTGCTTGCCGTAGGCATCGAAGCACTTCCGGATGACCGGATCCAGATGATCGTGGAAGATATTCGGCTGGTTTTCCACCGTGTAGGCATTCTTCCCGTCCGGTGCCATGCCGCCGAAATGCGGCATATAGCTGTACATGCACTTGTGCTTCAGCGAATATTCGCTGTCAAGCCAGTTCTTGTACTGCTCATCCGTCTGGTCAAAGTAGCCCTCGTCATTGACAAAATAGTCAACACCTTCCACGCCCCAGTAACGGAGATTCTGGATCTCCGGTTCAAGCAGCAGGCTCATGAACCGCACCGCGCCCTCGGGATCGGCACAGCTGACGCTGACGCCCGTACCGGTGGATGCATTGAATGCCGGATTGTCGCGGTAGTGCTCCACGATCTTGCCGTCAATCGTGATGCCGAACGGAATATAGTGACACTCCGCCGGCAGCTTATTCTCCGTGCTGGCAAAATTCCAGTGCTGATCGACCATGCCCAGCACTCTGCCTGTCAGCATCTTATCATAATAGGCGGAGTTCTCCATGACAAAGCACTCCGGGTCAATCACACCCTTACGGTATTCCTCGTTCAGCTTCTCAAACCACTTTTTCGCGGTCGGCAGCATATTGTAGTCCTTTGCCTCAAGCGTCTTGGGATCCACATAGCAGCATCCGTCATTCGGATACCCGTCGAGGAACATAGGCGGATTATCCAGCGCAAACGAGCGCACCTCCGTTGCCTGAATCTCATAGCCGATAAACGGCTCACCGTTTTCATCCACCGGATTCGCTGCCATATATGCCTCGATCAGGTTGAAATAATCGTCCAGCGTTTTCAGCTTGGGATAGTTCGCCCATTCCAGCACCCTGATCTGTACCCAGAATGCCTCGCCGTCATAGATATTGCCGGTAACCTGCTGGTTGATCGCTGAAAACAGCGGAATAAAATAGATATGCCCGTCCTCTGCCCGCAGCGTGTCCCATTGCTTATCGGTGTACAGGGACTTGAGATTGGGATAGGCATCCCAGTAATTATCCAGCGGGATAAATGCATGCTCCTTTATGAGTCTCTGGCAGTTCGGACCGTCCGGCGAGATAAAATCCGGATACTTGCCGGAGATCATCATGTCTCCGAAGATCTGATCCGTCTTTTCACGGTCCTCGATCCATTCCTCATACAGGATATAGCCTGTCTTCTCCGCGATGATATTCCGAATCTCATTGTCCTTCTCCAGCTCGTTCGCACTCGCGCAGAACAAGCCTGTGAACTCCGTGATCTCCTGCTTCGGAGTATCCGTTTTCGCCGGTGCGGTGGGTGATGCCGGTGAGCACCCGACTGCGGCGCCCATCATTGCACCTGCAAGAATGGCGGAAAGCACCTGTCTGATCTTCATATATTCTCCCCCTTTTCCTTCATGCTGCACTTGCGCGGCAAGATTATCTACATATCTATAGTATACAATATTTCTGGTCATTTGTCAATAACCAACAGGATACCAACATCAAATTTTACAATTTCATAACATATCTACAATTTGGCAAAAATACAGGCTGCCGGAAACCGACAGCCTGTATAGATTCAGATTTTGAAGCATTTCTGGATGTCCTGGAGCTCACCGATCATGAAGGCGACATCGTCGTTCATGAGCACCGTATCGGAGGACGGGATGAATACCTCGTCGTTCCGCTTGATCGTCAGGATGTTGAGCCGGAACTTCTTGCGGATATCGATCTGTGCCAGCGTTTTCAGCGCCCATTCCTTCGGCACCTTCATCTCATAGATGGAGTACTGGCTGTCGAGCTGGATGAAATCCAGGATGCTCTCCGAGGCGTACTTGGTCGCGATGCGCAGCGCCATCTGCTTTTCGGGGTACACCACCTCATCCGCGCCGTTGCGCAGGAGGAATTTCATCTGCACGTCATTGGTCGCACGGGAAATGACCTGCTTCGCACCCAGCTCCTTGAGCAGCGAGGTCGCCTCCAGCGAGCACTGGAACAGTCCGCCGAGTGCCACGATGCACACATCAAAATTGCCGATGCCCAGAGAACGGAGGAATTCCTCGTTCGTGCCGTCGCCAATCACCGCATTGGTCACATACGGCATGATCTCGTTGATGCGCTCCTCATTGGTATCGACCGCCATGACCTCGCAGCGGAGCTCCTCCATGCGCTTGGCGATATGGCTGCCGAACTGTCCGACACCGATAATCAAAACTGTAGTCATATTCTTTCTCCTTATCCGACTGTGATTTTATCAAGGGGCATACGCGAATTGGGATTCTCACCGGACGGCAGCGCCGCATAGATCAGCGTCAGTCCCCCGACTCTGCCGAGAAACATCAGAACCATCAGGATGATCCGTGAAAGCAGCGAAAGCTTGCTGGTGATGCCGAGCGTCAGTCCCACCGTGCCGACCGCCGAGCCCGTTTCAAACAGGCAGGTCAAAAGCGGCAGGGATTCGGTACGGCTGATGATGATGCCGCTGGTGAGATACAGTACCAGGTACATAAAGAGGATCGCGCCGGCGTTGCGGACTGCTTCGTCGGAGAGACGTCTCTTGAAGCACTGCACATCGTTCCGGCGGCTGAATACCGTGATCGCCGCCAGGAACAGCACGGCAACGGTCGAGGTTTTCATACCGCCTGCCGTGGAGCCGGGGGAGCCGCCGATCAGCATCAGAAAGATCATGATTGCCGTGCCCGATTCGTCCATCGCGGCGAGATCCTGCGTATTGAAGCCTGCCGTTCTCGTCGTCACGGACTGGAAGATCGAGCTGAGGATCCGGTCGCCCATGCGGAGATCCTCGTATTCATAAAAGAAGAAGTAGACTGCCGGGATCACGATCAGGATCAGGGAGGTCAGCAGAACGACCTTGCTCTGCATCGAATATTTCTTGATCTGATGCCGGTATTTGCCGACGTCCTCCCACACCAGAAAGCCGATGCCGCCGATGATAATCAGCAGCATGATGACGGTGTTCAGGTAGGCATTGCTGCTGTAGGTTGTCAGGGAGGAGAACTGCTCCCGCACGCCCATCAGATCAAAGCCGGCGTTGCAGAACGCCGAGACGGAATGCCAGATCGCATACCAGATTCCCTTCGGGACGCCGAAATCCTTGATGAATACCGGTGCCAGCAGGACGGCGCCCGCAAGCTCGATGATCGCAGACATTTTCAGGATGAAGCCCGTCAGCCGGACGATGCCGCCCACCTGCGGCGCGGAGATCGATTCCTGCATGGTACTTCGCTGCCAGAGTCCGATCTTCTTGCCCGATGCCCGCATGATGGCAAGTCCGATGGTAATGACGCCCATACCGCCGATCTGGATCAGGGTCAGGATCACGATCTGTCCGAACAGCGACCAGTACGTCGCGGTATCCTTGACAACCAGACCCGTTACACAGGTTGCCGAAACGGCAGTGAACATCGCATCCGGGAAGGACGTGAAGCACCGCGCCTGCGAGGAGATCGGCAGCATCAGCAGAAACGTTCCGACCAGAATCAGGCAGAAGAAGCTGAGAATGATGACCTGAAACGAGGTCATGCCCTTGCTCTTGCGCCCTGCCGGCGGATTCTTTTGAATTTTAAACATTGTACACCTCGGTTATGAGGGAACCTCTAAAATCCTCCCCCTTTGCTTTTCTGCAAAAAGCAAAAGGGCGATATGTGGTGCTTCGCCCCACATCCCCACCTCTAAAACGTCGTTTCAGAGGCTCCCATGAGATTCGGGAGATTATCCCCCATAAAAGTATACACCATTCTCACCGAAATGTCAATCCCCGCCCGCTGCGCGGGCGGAGCGCCGGGGCTGCGCATTTTCATTGGCTTTGCCAAAGAAAATTACACAGGATTCCTGACCGCCGTGATCCGTTCGATCTCCAGCAGGCTCTCGTCAAGCTTTTCCTTGCCCTCCAGATAATCCCAGATATCCAGCGCCAGACTCACCGCATCCTCCGGCAGACCAACCGATACCGTCAGCCTTCCGTCCGCATCCGGGGCGAGCTTGCCGAGGGGCTTGGAGATGGTTTTGCCGTTCTTGCCGGTCTCCTCGTTCGGCGCATTCGGATCCCAGTACATGATCGCGGAGTTGATGATCGTCCCGGGCTTTGCCTTGACGGTGAACGTGACCGTGTGATTCCCCAGACCGTTGCTGGCACGCCATTTTCCGGGCTGCTCCGTCTTGTAGCGCACCGTGAATACCGGCGGATCCGTCTCCTCCCGCAGACGGCGCTTCAGGAGCGCCAGATCGAAGGCATCCACTTCCCCGTCACCGTCGAGATCCGCATCCTTGCCGGACAGATACGGCACCTGCCGCCCGTGGAGCGCATCGGTCAGAATCCGCGCATCTTCGCCATTCAGAAGCGCATTGCCATCCGCATCGCCGGGATAGTCAATGTCCAGAATATCCATGATCCGGTTGGCATTCTTGTTGACGGTACATTCCGGCGGATCGACCGTATTCCGGAACGCATAGGCACTGCATTTCCACCCTGCCAGCGTGGAAACCTCTGCGCTGTCGAGATAGAGCGTATTCTCGTAGATCCGCACATTCTGCCCCCATTCCGGGAGAGGCGCATAGAGATCGAATCCGTAGAGCTGCTTCTCACAGCCGTTTCGATAGCCGGTATTGCGGCGGATGATGACGTCGTTCCCCTTGATCTCGATGAAGCTGTTCGCGCCGTTTTCGCCGGAGATGCACGAACCGTCAAAGGTACAGTCCTCGACCAGCGTGCCGTTGGTAAATTCCTTGATGTCGATACATTCCGCCGCCACGCGGGAGATGTCACACCCGCGCACGGTATTGTAATGGCAGTCGAAGCCGTAGCCCTCCGTGCCGACCGCAGAGCCGATGTAGATGCCCTCGCCGTATTTCGGCGTGACCGTGCCGGTGTCATGGATTTTGCAGTTTTCGATCAGGCAGTACGAGCTGTCGTCGCGCAGGTGAATGCCCTCCGAGCCGATGCCGTACACCTCACAGCCGGAAATGACGCTGTGACAGGATTTGTCCAGCACGATCCCCTTCTGCGCGTCGTGCAGGCAGAGATCCTCGATGCGCCAGTAATCCCCGGTGATCCAGAGCACGATCTTGTTCTCCTGATCCACCCCGCAGAGCTCTGCGGGGTGTGCCGGATCCTCGCTGCGGATGGTGATGGGCTTTTCGGCAGTTCCGGATGCTTCAGCGAAAAAAACCGCCCATTTTCCGATCCATTCGCCCTGCTCATAGATTCCCTCGCGCAGGATGATCTCGTCGCCCGCCTGTGCATCGGCAAGTGCAGCGATGAGCTCCTGCGTATCGGTTACAAGAACCTCGCGGGTTCCGTCTGCCGCGGCAGGCGCGGGCATGGCGGCAGCGGTCATCCAGGCAGCGGTCAGGATCGCGGCGATTTTCTGAATTCGTTTCATATAGAGCACCTCCGGAGCATTTTTTACTATTATACCGCTTTTTTCCACCGGATTCAAGCAGATTCTGTGAACAGAAAACCCTCCCGCGAAGGGAGGGTTTGCATATCATAACAATTTCCGTTTCAGGAGTCCCAGATCAAAGATATCCACGATGCCGTTTCCGTCCATATCGGCATTGTGCGGCTTTTCCATATCCGTACCCTTCACGCCGAGCAGCCATTTCTGAAGAATCACCGCATCTGCTACACTCACCGTGCCGTCACCATCGAGATCGCCTGCGCTGACCGCCGTTCCCGGTGCGGCAGAGCCGTTGTAGATGTAATAGGCTGACGGGGCGATGTTGGTGTTACGGTCAATTTGCAGCTCTGCCACTTCCTCCGGCGTGAGCTCGAGCACGTCGAGATACTTCGGATCCACAAGCCCCTGCACTGTCATATCGGTAAGCACATTCAGCGTGGTCGGCGTAATGGTACTGCTGTCCGCCTTCCAGAGATTTTCCTCTTTGTTGTAAACATAACGGACGTTTCCCACTGTCTCCGTGATCTTGATATCGGAGTAGCCCTTCTGCTTTGACCCGGAATATTTCAGCAAAGGAATGGTGATGTCCCGCAGAATGATGCTGCTCTCCGGATGCTTGTCGAACGTCTCACCGGGCACATAGCGCTCGTATTTGTCGATATAGCGTCCGTCAACCCATGTATCTGATGCATAGCCCAGACTGCCGCTCCAGTAGATGCTGCCGCCCACGCCGGACTCATCCGCATGGAAGCTCTTTTTGTCATCCTTCTGCCAGAGATAGCCGTAGCATCCGTAGGTTCCGCCAAAGACGCTCGCGATGCCCGCCATCGAGATCCATGCGCCGTTTCCGACGGTATCATAGATGCTTTCCCATGTCAGATTGTCCGTCTGCGGCACGTCGCTCTCAACCGTGAGCTTAGCATACTGGTTCAGACGTTCCCGTATGTCCCCGAGCTGATACGCCGGCGCACCGTCTGCGAAGTCGAAATATTCCAGGATCTGATCGTGATCGATTCCCTGACCTTTTCCGCTTCCCTGACCGCCGTAGGATTTCTTCTCACCGTTGTACTCCACCTCAATCGTGTAATGATTGGTGCTGCTGCGCGTGTACGTTGCACTGCTGTCCATCCGTTTGGCTACGCTCCCCATCATGCCGGGAAAGCCGAGAGAATCATACCGGTACGGATAGAGCGCCGTCATCAGCAGAGAAACGTTATCTTTCCGGGTATAGGGGCTCTGGATGTAGAACGTCTGGTCCACATGCGGACTGTTGGATACAAACCACTCCTTCCCCTTCCGGTACACCTCGCCGCGGATATAGGAACCGCTGTACAGGCAGATCTTTTTCAGCCCGCTCTGCACCAGATCCATATTGGCAAAGAATTCCGAATCCGTTGCATAGCTTTTAATCAGATAATCCGTCTCGTCATACAGCTCCGGCAGCGTGAAGGTGATTCCCGTATCCACCCAGATCGGGCTGCGGTCAAGCCGGATCGTCGTTTCCCCCGTGGACAGATTCAGCACCTCCACCTCTTTCGGCGGATTGGTCTGGTTATCGAGCTGGAGGCTGAGCTCCCCGCCGTCCGTATTGCCGCTGTAGAAGATGTATCCGCCGCGGACGCGCATCGTCTCTTCATTCTCATACTGCACGTCTGCATAGGACTTGTCGTGCATCCTGACAGACGCTTCCTCACCGTAAGCGGATGCGGGATCGACAAACCGGAACGAATACGGATCGGGATTCTCCGTTTTCACATAGAAATACTCGTTGAACGGCTCCAGCATCGGGATGATCTCATAGGTATACTGCACCGCCGGCTCCCCGTCGAGCTTCACAAAATCATGGCTGTATTTCTTCGCATAATATGCCGCCAGCGATCCCTCATAGCTGTAAATGGCTGCTTTCTGCGGGATCGTCGTTTCCTGATCCGCGATCCGGCAGTTCGGATTGCGGACCGTGACAGCGGTGAGGGCGCTGCATGCCTGAAAGGCAAGCCTTCCGATCTGCGTCACGCTGTCAGGAATCACCGCCTCGTCCAGCGCCGCACATCCGTTGAATGCATTGCTGCCGATGCTGGTCAGTCCGTCCGGCAGCACCACCTGTTTGATCTGCGCATGATGGGGATACCACGGCACCTGCGTATAATAGCTCCAAGACTGCATCACCCCGCTGCCTGTGAGCGTGAGGGTGCCGTCGTCAAAGCTCCATTGCAGCTGCTCGCCGCAATCGCCGGAGACAGCCACCGCCGCATAGACTGTTCCCGTTTCGGGGACAAAGCAGCCCGCCGGACTGCACAGCAGCAAAGCCAGCATGACAGCTGCGGTTTTTCGGATCGCCTGATTCATGATTCCACGTCCTTTCTATAGTTTCGCAGGGGGGCATCACACAGCCCCTTGGATAATTTTATTATAGCATAAGGATTCTGCGAAAACAATAGGAGGATACAACGAATCGGCATACCGGTATTTGGGGAATCTGTACAATGCCGATCAGATCGTGCCGGACAGCTTCTCCGCGAGCAAGCCAATCTTTTCATACGTGACCGTCCGGCAGAGCATGTCCGTGAATCCCCCGTACTTCCGGTACAGGAAATTGAACAGGAAATAGGCGGCACGAATGTCCTTGGATTCCGGGCAGCGGCGCAGGATGTTTTTCACGCTGTAAATGTCCCGGTAGATCTGCAAATACCCCTGATACAGCTCCCGCTTGGTCATGCCCTTCGGGCGGTAGACCACATGCGCGGTATTGTAAAGCTCGAGGTTATTCGTCAGAATCCGCCCCTCTGCCTTCATCCGGTCATAGAGCGCCGTGCCGGGATAGGGCGTCAGGATGTGCGAGGTCACCGTCTCGATCCGGTTCTTCACAATCCAGTCGAGCGTTGTCCGGAATGTCTCGGGCGTGTCGCCGTCCAGCCCGAAGACAAAGCTGGCGTTAACCATGATTCCCCGCGCATGGATGGCGCTGATCGCCCGCTCGTAGTCCTGTGTATGATTCTGCACCTTGTGGACACCGCTGACAGAAGCCGGATTGATGCTCTCAAAGCCGATAAACAGGCTCTGACAGCCGGAGCGCTTCATCAGATTGAGCAGCTCATCATCATACGCCGCATTGATGGACACCGCCGCACTCCATTTCAGATGCATCGGCAGAATCGCCCTGAGGAACTGCTTGGTCCATTTCGGATTTCCCGCAAAATTGTCGTCAATGAACATGATATGCTTCGAGCCGACTGCCCGGATATCCGCCAGAACGTCCTTGATTTCACGGTTGACATACTGGTGCGCTGCCGCGCTGTTGTAGCAGAAATCGCAGCGGAACGGGCATCCCCGGCTGGTATGGACAACGTTGCAGTACAAATACTCGCCCTTTTTCAGGAAATCATAGGCGGGCGAAACGATCTGGTCACCCGTCAGCGGCTTCTCGCAACGATAGACCGGCTTGAGCGCATGTGACTGCACATCCCGGACAATCTGCGGCCAGGTTCCCTCCGCCGCACCGATGCAGAGCGCATCAAAGACGCCCTGCGGGATCGTCTCATAAGCGGTCGTGATGTGGATGCCGCCGGCCACGACGATGCAGCCTTTTTTCCGGAAGCGCCGTGCAATCCGGATTGCACGCGGGAGGGTATCGACTGTCACGGAGATACCGACAAGATCCGGCGTATCCTCATAGTGAATGTCCTGGATATTCTCGTTCTCCAGCTCCACGCGGTGCTCGTCCCGCACCAGGTTCACAATCGTCAGCAGTCCCAGCGGCGGCGCCATGTGCAGCTTGATCCCCGTATCCATCGGGCGGCGCAGCATCCGCGGCTGGATCAGCTTGATATACAGCGGCTTCATCCCTGCACCATCTCTCCCTGCGCGATGCGCTCCGCCAGATCATTGAGGTAGACCCAGCGCTCCATCTTCTCGTCCAGCTGGGTTTCCAGCGCGGTGCGCTGATCGGTCAGCTCCTGCAGCTTCACATAATCCGAACCGGATGCCGCGATCGCCGCATCGGTCTGTGCGATCTGTGCCTCCAGGGATGCGATCTCCTCGTCGATGTGCTCATACTCCCGCTGCTCCTTGAAGGAGAATTTCAGCTTAGTCTGCCCGATGCGGACCCGTTCCTTCTTGGGCTTTGCCACCTTGACCGGAGCAATATCTGCCGAAAGCTCCTCCGCATTGTCGGAATAATTGCCGTTGAACCGGATACATTCCCCGTTCCGGAACAGAAACAGCTCTGTTGCCAGCTTATCGAGGAAATACCGGTCATGGGAAACGGCAAGCACCGCACCGTCAAAATTCCGGAGATAGTCCTCGAGAATCGTGAGTGTGAGGATGTCCAGATCATTGGTCGGCTCGTCGAGCAGGAGGATATTCGGCGCTGTCATGAGGATTTTGAGCAGATACAGGCGCTTGCGTTCGCCGCCGGACAGCTTTTCGATGCAGTTCCACTGCATTTCCCCGTTGAACAGAAAGCGCTCGAGCATCTGTGCTGCCGTGACATTGCCCTCCGGCGTGCGCACGATCTCGGC
>ONEQ01000035.1 GCA_900316885.1 uncultured Eubacteriales bacterium
CCGCACTGCATCATCTTCATGGACGGCGACCCGATGGAGCTCGATCTCCCGAAAATCGGCCCCGATTTCGAGAACCACAAGCTGTTCCCGGAGCGCATCAACACGGAATTTGTGCGCGTTCTCGGTGAAAATAAGCTTTTCATGCGCGTCTGGGAGCGCGGCAGCGGCGAGACGTTTGCATGCGGCACAGGCGCCTGCGCCGTGGCTGTTGCCGCCGTCCTGAACGGCTATGCTAAGCGCGGCGAGGAGATCACCGTCAAGCTCCGCGGCGGCGACCTCAAGATTCTCTGGAAGGAAGACGGCACCGTCATGATGACCGGCTCCGCGACCCATGTCTTTGACGGGGAAATCACACTTCCGGAGGTGTGATGGGGGCTGCACCCCATCCACTTTTAGAATTGTCAATGCGCCGTTCTCCTAAAAGCGGAAGGGTCAAGGGCGAATGCCAGATCCCCATCCGGCATCACCGCCCGGGAGGGCGGAACAGTTCTAACAGGGCTTGCCTTTTTCGGAAGAGTGTGGTATAATAGACATATCCTTACAGGAACGGAGTTGAAATACTTGAAGAACACCCGGAACGACACGCTGCAATACATCTACACCCTCTGCAATCAGTACGAGAAGCAGGGCTTGCAGATCAAGAACAGCCACATGCCGCTGCGCGATTATGCGCAGTTTGCGATCATGAAATTCATGCTCTACATCGCGGACAGCGACCGCAATATCCGCGACAGCGAGGTGGATATCATCAACGACTGCCTCGGCTTCTCGCTCACCCGCGATTATGTTGTGCGCTTCGTGGAGGAGCACCGCATCTCGTCCGATGCGATCTTTGATACCGTGCTGAGTCTCCTGACCGTCTTTATCAACGCTGACATTCAGAATCAGGCGGCAAACGGCAGTACCTCCCTCATGCTCCTCGACTTCCTCGATGAGCTGGGACTCGAATTCATCAACTACGACGGACAGTACGATGATCGCCAGACCAAGGCAATGGCAACTCTGATGCTGCGCCTGAAAAACTACCGTGCTGCGTACCTGCGCACCTGGAAACGCATGCAGCACGAGCGCATCAATCCCTTTGCACCGCCCGTTCCGTCCAACCCGGAGGAGCGCATGGAGACGCCCGCAAGCGTGCCGATCGAGGAACGCCGCGACATCACGCCTACCGATTCCCCCAAGACCAAGGGCGAACTGATCGATGCCCTCACCCCGGCTTCCGAGAAGCCCAAGGAACCGGAGCCTGAGCCCGAACCCGAGGAAACCCTCGAGGAGCTGCTGGAGAATCTCAACAGCCTGACAGGTCTGACCAAGGTCAAGGAGGATCTCAACAGCCTCATCAACCTCCTCAAGGTTCACAAGATGCGCGAGGAGCGCGGGCTCCCGCAGACACACGTTTCCCTGCACATGGTGTTCTCCGGCAACCCCGGCACCGGCAAGACGACGGTCGGCAGACTGCTCGGCAAGATCTACCGCAGACTCGGCATCCTGAGCAAGGGGCATCTGGTCGAGGTGGATCGTTCGGGACTGGTCAGCGGCTATGTTGGTCAGACGGCCATGAAGACCAAGAAGATCATCGAATCCGCGCTCGGCGGTCTGCTGTTTATCGACGAGGCGTATGCACTCACGGCAAATACCGGGTCGAATGACTTCGGCATGGAGGCGGTCAACACCCTCCTCAAAGCCATGGAGGACAACCGCGAGGACTTCGTGGTCATCGTTGCGGGATACACCGATCTGATGGAGGATTTCCTCGACTCGAACCCCGGTCTGCGGTCACGCTTCAACAAGCAGATTCACTTCGACGATTACACGCCGGACGAGCTGACGGAGATCTTCTGCGGCATCTGCTCCAAGTCGTTCTTCGAGCTGACGGACGATGCTCACGAGTGCGTGGCGGAATTCTTTAAAAAACGCGTCGAGCAGAAGCTTCCGGGCTTTGCCAACGGCCGTGACGCACGCAATTTCTTCGAGAAAACACTCACCAATCAGGCAAACCGGCTTGCGACCCTCGTTTCCGTCACGGACAAGGATCTGGTGACGATCACGAAGGAGGACGTTGAGTCTGTTGAACTGTTCTGATCCGGCGAAATCCGGCAAATTATACATTACGGAGGTTTATCATGGTAGTTATTGAAATGGAAAACGGAAAGAACATCGAGATCGAGCTGTATCCGGAGATCGCGCCGATCTCCTGCGAGAACTTCGAGAAGCTCGTCAAGCAGGGCTTTTATGACGGTCTGACCTTCCACCGCGTTATTCCGGGCTTTATGATCCAGGGCGGATGCCCCCTCGGCACCGGCACCGGCGGACCCGGCTGGCAGATCAAGGGTGAGTTTGCATCCAACGGCGTGAAGAACGATCTCAAGCACACCCGCGGCGTGCTGTCCATGGCACGTTCTATGATGCCCAATTCCGCAGGCTCGCAGTTTTTCATCATGCATGAGGATGCGCCGCATCTGGACGGTCAGTATGCCGCATTCGGCAAGGTGGTTTCCGGTATGGATGCCGTGGACGAGATTGCCGCTGCCGAAACCGATGCCAATGACAAGCCCCGCGTTCCGCAGAGAATGAAGCGCGTATATATCAAGTGAGCAGCGTGATGCTGCCCCCGTTCCAGAATTGAGAATGCACCGTTCTGGTGTCCGCAATGCCCCCAATGCCTTCGGCAAAGGGGGCAAAGCTGTTTTTTCGGTGCGCGGAACAAATTCCGCATACTTCCGCCCCTTTGTTCATATGCTTTAGAAAAGTCCCGGCAAGGGCGAAAAGTTTTTTCCTCCGGGGTATTGCAGTTTCCGGCAAAATATGATACAATAGAATGTAAGTGCCTTGTACGGGCGGAGTGCGCCCGCGCAGGGATCAGAATGGTAAGGAGCGATCGAACTATGTCCAAGATCAGAGTGGCTGTGCTGTTCGGCGGCGCATCCAGTGAGCATGATATTTCGCTGAAATCAGCGGCTTTCGTCATTGAGAACATCCCCAAGGATAAGTACGAGGTGACCTGCATCGGCATCACCAAGAAGGGCAGATGGCTGTACTACCCCGGCGGCGTGGCATCCATCCCCAACGGCGAGTGGGAGCGCGATCCTGACTGCGCGTCCGCGATCCTCTCCCCCGACCCCATCCACCGCGGCATCGTCACCACCGAGAACGGTGCGGCAACCGTCAAGAAGATCGATGTGGTGTTCCCCGTTCTGCACGGCAGAAACGGCGAGGACGGCACGATTCAGGGTCTGCTCGAGATGGCACGCATCCCCTACGTCGGCTGCGGTGTGCTGGCGTCCGCTGCGTGCATGGATAAGGCGGCAACCCACACCATTCTGGACTATAACGGCATCCGTACCGCAAAATGGCGCAAGGTGCTTGAGCATGAAATGAACCATCTCACCGAAAAAGCGCGTGAGATCGCACAGGAGCTCGGCTATCCGCTGTTTGTCAAGCCCGCCAATGCCGGCTCGTCCATCGGCGTTTCCCGTGCGGAGAACGAGCAGGAGCTCATCGACGGCATCAAGGCGGCTTTCGAGCATGACGAGAAGGTCATCATCGAGGAGGAGATCATCGGCAGAGAGCTGGAGATTGCGGTTTTCGGCTATGATGCGCCGTTTGCATCGTTCGTTGGCGAGATCGAGTCCTGCAAGCAGTTCTACGATTTCGACGCGAAGTACAACCTCCCCGACTCCAAGCTCTCCATCCCGGCAAACATCCCGATGGAGACCAACCGCGAGATGCAGGCAATCGCCGTCAAGGCGTACAAGGCAATGGGCTGCAAGGGGCTGTCCCGCGTGGATTTCTTCCTCTCCAACAAGGGAGAGATCATCCTCAACGAGATCAACACCATGCCGGGCTTCACGTCCATCAGCATGTATCCCAAGCTCATGCAGCACCTCGGCATGGAGCCGCAGTATCTGCTTGACAAGCTCATCGAGCAGGCGATCGACAACAACGACCGCGCAGTCTGAGGTACGGTCATGAATCGTGATGCAATCGGCGTATTTGATTCGGGCATGGGTGGCTTAACCGCCGTCAAGGTGCTCAATCAGATCATGCCGCATGAGAATATCATCTATTTTGGCGACACTGCGCGGATTCCCTACGGCACGCGCAGCCGCCAGACCATCCAGCGCTACACCCAGGAGGATGTTGCTTTCCTGCGGAAGCATCCCGTCAAAATGATTATCGCCGCGTGCGGCACGGTCAGCTCCATGCTGGGGACGGATTCCCCGGTGAATGACATGCCCTTCACGGGCGTGGTCTACCCGGCGGCGCATACCGCATGCGAATCCACAAAAAACGGCAGAGTCGGCATCATCGGAACGCCGGCGACGGTCGCCAGCGGCAGCTATGAGAACGCCATCCACTCGATCGACCCGAACGTCGATGTCACGGCAATGGCATGTCCGCTGTTCGTGCATCTGGTGGAATACGGGTACACCGACCCCGACGACAAGATCACCCGCCTTGCGGCAGAGGAATACTTAGAGCCGATCCGGGATGCGGGTGTGGATACGCTGATCCTCGGATGCACGCATTATCCGGTCATTGCACCGGTGATCGGAGAGATCATGGGCGAGGGTGTCAAGCTGATTTCGGCAAGCGAGGCGGCGGCAAACTACGCCAAGCGTCTGCTGGAGGAGAACGATCTCCTCACCGACAGCACCGAAAAAGGACGCAACACCTACTATGTATCCGACAGCGTTTCGATGTTCCGCGCTAATGCCAAGCATTTCCTGGCGGATGCGGTCAACGGGCAGGTGTTCAGCAGCCGGATCTGAGCACGGTTAAAAAATAGGAGACTACAAAATTGAAAGAACAATGGATTATGACGCTGAAAAGTATTCAGCGTGAGGAAAAGGATACCTCCGAATCCACCCTGGATACGGAGATCCAGTACTATACCAATGAGGACGGCGAGCGCGTCATCGCCTACGAGGAATCCGAAACCACCGGCATGGAAGGTTCAAACATGCAGCTTCGCATCGCGAAGGACGGCATGATCTCCATTGTCCGGACGGGCACCTATCAGACGCATCTGGTCGTGCAGAAGGGCAAGAAGCATTTCTGCCATTATGAGACGCCGTTCGGGGAATTTGCCGTGGGCGTTTCCGCAAAATGGGTGCGCAACGAGCTCTCTGACCAGGGAGGCAAGCTGGCGCTGCGTTATACCGTCGATGCCAACAGCACGCTGCTTTCCGATAACGAGATCCAGATCAATATCAAAAAGCTGTCCATCTAAGAGTAGATGAGGTGCAGGAGTCCACAACTCCTGCCGAGGGTTCAGGGGCGAGCAGCCCCTGGCAGGGGTCAGGGGGCGGCGCCCCCTAACCGCCCGAAAGGGCGGCAAAAACCAGGAGGTAACGAGAAATGACAAATATGATGGAAACCGCACAGGCACAGCTCCGCGAGCTGCTGATGGATGCGCTCGGCGCACTCACCGCAGAGGGCAAGATTGCCGCAGAGCCGCTGCCGGCGTTCAAGATCGAGGTTCCCGCGGACAAGTCCCACGGTGACTTTGCATCCAATATTGCCATGGCATCCGCCAAGGCGCTGCATATGGCACCCCGCGCCATTGCGGAGCTCGTGCTCGGCGCAATCCGCTTTGACGGCACCTACTTTGAGAAGGGCGAGATCGCAGGTCCCGGCTTCATGAACTTCTTCCTGCGCCGGACATGGTTCTCCGATACTGTGCAGGCGGTTATCGATGAGCAGGGCGAATACGGCAAATCCGAGGGCGGCAAGGGCAAGAAGGCACTGGTGGAGTTCGTTTCCGCGAATCCCACGGGTCCCATGCACGTCGGCAATGCCCGCGGCGCGGCACTCGGTGACGGTATTGCGGCTCTCCTCGAATGGACAGGCTGGCACACAGAACGTGAGTTCTACGTCAACGACGCCGGCAACCAGATTGAAAAATTCGGCAAGTCCCTGTCTCTGCGCTATATGCAGATCTGCACCGACAAGGGACAGGCTGTTTACAATGCCAACAAGGATGACGTGGAGGCGCTGGCGGCTGCCATCTACGGCGAGGACGGCAATGCGCCAGATTTCCCGATGCCGGATGATGTATATCTCGGCAAGGACATCATCATTCATGCCGCCAACTACTTCACGGAGAATGGTGCGAAGCTCGCAGATCTCTCCGAGGAGGAGCGCCGTGCGGCTCTGGTCGGCTATGCGCTGCCACTGAATGTGGCAGGTCTGGAGCGCGATCTCAAGAGCTACCGCGTTGTGTATGACCACTGGTACCGCGAATCCACCCTCCATGCGGACGGCAGTGTGGATCGGATTATCGACGAACTGACAAAGCGCGGCTTTACCTACGAGCAGGAGGGCGCGATCTGGTTCAAGGCGGAGCAGTTCGGCGCAGACAAGGACTTCGTGCTGCGCAGAGCAAACGGCATCCCGACCTACATCGTGCCCGATATTGCGTACCATATGGACAAGCTCGTGACCAGAAACTTTGACAAGGCAATCAACGTCCTCGGTGCCGACCATCACGGTTATGTGCCGCGTCTGAAGGCGGCACTCAAGGCGCTGGATGTGGACACGGACAGACTCGACGTTGTGCTGATGCAGATGGTCATGCTGTTCCGGAACGGTCAGCCGGCGAAGCTCTCCAAGAGAAGCGGCAAGGCGATCGGTCTGGTGACGCTGCTGGAGGATATTCCGCTCGATGCAGCGCGTTTCTTCTTCAACATGCGTGAGGCAAATTCCCACTTTGAGTTCGATCTGGATCTGGCGGTGGAGAAATCCTCCCAGAATCCGGTGTACTACGTGCAGTACGCACATGCAAGAATCTGCTCGATTCTGCGTACTTTAAAGGATGAGGGACTCTACATCGAGAAGCCCATGAACGAGCTGCCCCTCGGTGACAGTGCCCAGGAAACCGAGCTTATCCGCCACATCGCGGCGTTCCCGTCCGAGATCGCGGCGGCGGCTAAGGTCTATGACCCGTCCCGCGTGACCAAGTATGCGATGGAGCTTGCGACTCTGTTCCACAAGTTCTACGATGCGTGCAGCGTCAAGAATGCAGAAACCGAGGAGCTGCGTGCTTCCAGAACCGCCATCTGCCGTGCGGCGGCACAGACCCTGCGCAATGCCATGGCAATTCTGAAAATTGATTGTCCGGAAAAGATGTAAGCATCCTTTTTACCGCATGCAATGCCCCCAATGCTTCGGCATAGGGGGCAAAGCTGTATTTGTCTGATGCAGGGGCATTTCTGGTCGTTTTCACCGAAACAAATTACAGCGCGGTTACAAAACCAATTTGGATTTTGTCATGAATCACCAAACAAGTTTCAAATTATTCGCCGTTTTCACCAAAATACACACAAAATTAACGATTTGTTCATATTGTGTACATATATTTATGGTATCATTTTATACATATAAAGACCTGCAACTTGTGCATAATACATAACCCCATAAAAGAAAGGAAGTTAGCTTATGTCCAACAGACTGTTTCAGGGACTGGTACACCAGATGCGCGATACCATGGACGCCACCATCGGCGTTGTGGACGAAAATGCAACCATTATTGCTTGCTCTGACCTCACAAAGGTAGGCACGACCAACGAATTCGTTTCTCTGGATCTCAGTGATACACACGATATCTTCATCCGCGACGGCTACACCTACAAGCCGTTCGGCGCTCATCAGAAGCCCGATTATGCCGTATTCGTAGAGGGCACCGACGAGACAGCCTCCAAGTATGCGAGCATTCTCGCCATCACTCTTTCCAATATCAAGCAGTACTATGACGAGAAGTACGACCGCAACAATTTCATTAAGAACGTTGTTCTCGACAACGTGCTCCCCGGTGATATTGTCATCAAGGCGCGTGAGCTGCACTTCAATGCGGAGATCTCCCGCGTGGTTCTCCTCATCCGCATCGTGTCGAGCAATGATATTTCCGCATATGATGTCATCCAGAACCTGTTCCCGGACAAGAACAAGGACTTCGTGTTCAACATCACCGAGAGCGACATCGTTCTGGTCAAGGAGATCAAGTCCAGCGTGGACTCCAAGGATCTCGAAAAGCTGGCACGCTCTATTGCGGATACCCTGTCCAGTGAGTTCTACACCCGCGTGAACGTCGGCATCGGTACGGCTGTCACCAGTGTCAAGGATCTGGCGCGTTCCTTCAAGGAGGCACAGACTGCACTTGAGGTCGGCAAGGTATTCGATACGGACAAGATTATTGTCAGCTACGACAATCTCGGCATCGCAAGACTCATCTACCACCTGCCCACCACCCTCTGCGAGACCTTCCTGCATGAGGTATTCAAGCGCGGCAGCATCGAGAGCCTTGACCATGAGACGCTGTTCACCATCCAGCGCTTCTTCGAGAATAACCTGAACGTTTCCGAAACGTCCAGAAAGCTGTTCGTTCACAGAAATACACTGGTTTACCGTCTGGAGAAGATCAAGAAGCTCACAGGTCTTGACCTGCGTGAGTTCGATCATGCGATCATCTTCAAGATCGCCCTCATGGTAAAGAAATATTTACAGGCAAATCCCACGAAATTCTAATTGACAGCGCTACCTCTGCCTGATTCTCTGCCCCTAAATGGGCAGAGTTCAGGCTATCCTTTTGTGTATTTGACAGAACCTACACATGCCTCTACAGAGAAAGACAGGTGTCAACCCGATATATGGTAGAACTGAAGGATGTGTCCGTGACCTATTCCAGCGGTGTGGATGCGCTCAATCACGTCAGCCTGAAAATCAATGACGGTGACTTTGCATTTGTTGTCGGCTCGTCCGGCGCGGGCAAGAGCACCATGATTAAGCTGCTGCTGAAGGAGATTGACGCGACCGAGGGCAAGGTCATGGTCAACGGCTACAATCTCTCCAAGCTGCGCCGCAAGAAAATCCCTGAGCTGCGCCGTACCATCGGCATCGTGTTCCAGGATTTCCGGCTGATCCCCAGCATGACGGTGTATGAGAACATCGCATTCGTCCTGCGCGTGATCGACGCACCTGCGAAGTATATCCGCAAGCGCGTCCCCTATGTAATCAGCCTGGTCGGCTTGCAGGCAAAGACAAATTCCTATCCGAACGAGCTGTCCGGCGGTGAAAAGCAACGTGTCGCCATTGCGCGTGCGCTGGTCAATGACCCCAAGCTCATCATTGCCGATGAGCCGACCGGTAACATCGACCCGGAGCTTTCCTATGAGATCGTGGATCTGCTGATGGGCATCAACTCCTGCGGCACGACCGTGCTGATGGTCACCCATGAGCATGATCTGGTGCGCCATTTCGGCGGCCGTATCATCAACATCAAGGACGGTCAGGTCGTCTATGATGAGATCATAGGAGGCGCAGATGAAGGCTAGTGGTATCAAATATCTGATCGGACAGGGCGTGGATAATATCTGGAAGAACCGGATGATGTCATTCGCTTCCTTCTGCGTGCTGCTGGTTTCCCTGCTGCTGGTGGGTCTTTCAGTACTGGCGTATTACAACGTCAACACCATCATCGGCGGCGTGGAAAAGAAAAACGAGGTCATTGTCTACCTCGAGGACGGCACGACGGATCCGCAGCTCAAGCAGATCGGTGAGGATCTGCGCAGGCTCCCGAATGTCACGGAGGTCAGCTTCTACTCCAAGGAGGAGGCGTTTGAGTCCCTCAAGCAGAGTATGGCAGATTATGAGGTGCTCTTTGATTCGCTGGGAGATGACAATCCCCTCGTTGATGCCTACCGCATCAAGGTGGACAACATCGACAGGATCATGGACACCATCGAGCAGATCCGCATGTTCGGGCATATCTACTCCATCCGTGCGCCCTACGATTTCGTCAATGTGCTCGTGCAGCTCCGCAAGATCCTGACCTGGGTCATGGGCGCGATCATCATGGCGATGGTCATTGTGTCCATGGTCATTATCTCCAACACGACCAAGGCTTCGGTCTACTCGCGCCGTGAGGAAATTCAGATCATGAAGTACGTCGGCGCGACGGATGCGTTCATCCGCTTCCCGTTCTTCGTCGAGGGCATGATTACGGGATTCTTTGCCGGTGTCCTGGCGCTGGGCATGACGTGGCTTGTCTACAATGCCCTGGTCAGCACGCTCCAGAACCAGAGTGCCCTGCTCTCCATCATCGGCATGGGCAATATTATTCAGTTTTCAGAGATTTACATTCCGGTTGCGGCATGCTATGTGCTCGGCGGCGCTCTGATCGGCGCCATGGGCAGTGCGGTCAGCACCCGGAAATACATCAACGTATAAGGAACGCTCATTGACAGAAGGCGTTCCTGCAATAAGGCGGTATTATGAACACACACAGTATCAAGTGCCTGACAGCGGCAGTCCTTGCATGTGTCTGTGCTGTCGGCGTGACAGGCTATTATCAGAAGCCCCGCAGCGCCGAGGCGGCAACCATTGCCGAGCTCGAAGCAACGCGGGAAATGAATAATCGCAAGATCAAGGCATATGAGGAAAAGCTCAAGCAGTATGCCGAGGATCAGAAGCAGGAGCAGGCGTATCAGACCATGCTCTCGCAGAAGATCACCATGATCGAGGGCAATTTGCAGATCCTCGACACCGAGATGGAGGGCATCAAGGCGAATATCGCCCAGCTCGATGCCGAAATGACGGCGCTGGAGGATACCATCGCACAGCAGGAGCAGGACATCGACAAGGGTCTGGAGGAATTCAAGCTCCGTCTGCGGGCAATGTATGTCAGCGGCAACGACAGTCTGGCGTCCGCGCTCGTGGGTGCTACGGATTTCTACGATCTGCTGTCCAAGTACGAGCTGATCTCCTGCGTGGCACGCCACGACGATGAGCTCGTCCGTGATCTGAAATCCACCCTGACAGCCTATAACCTGAATCTCGAAGCGCTGGAAACCCAGAAGGCTGCTGCTGAGCAGGCAGAGCTTGACCGGCAGTCCAAGCTCTCCGAGATGAAGAACAATATGTCCGATCTCCAGAAGTCCTACGCGGAATCGCAGGCAGAGCACCAGCGTCTCGAGGAGGAGAAGAAGCTCGCCAATGCGTCCATCGATGATCTGGAGGAGAAGAACCGTCTGGCAGACGAGGCAGAAGCGGAGATCTTTGAGGAGATCCGCCGTGCGGAGGAGGAAGCCCGCCGCCGCGCTGCCGAGGAGGAGGCTGCACGCAAGGCTGCCGAGGAGGCTGCAAGACTTGCCGCTGAACAGGCTGCCAAGGAAGCTGCCGAGCAGGCGGCTGCGGAAAAGCAGAAGGCGCTCGCTGATGCCGCTGCCAAGAATGCGGCAGTCCCCGAAACCACACCGTTCGCTGAGGGCTCCCCTGACGTAAAGTCCTTCGATGTACCTGCTGCGGAAACGCCCAAGACCACCACAGCCGATTATTCGGATTCCAGCTTTGGCTGGCCGTGTCCGGGGCATTTCTATGTTTCGAGCACCTACGGCTATCGCTGGGGCTCCCTGCACAAGGGCATCGATATTGCGCAGAACAAGGGCGCTGAGGTCGTGGCATCGAAGTCCGGCAAGGTCATCCGTGCCGTTTCGAGCTGCAGCCACAACTACGGCAAGAGCTCGAACTGCTGCGGCAACGGCTATGGCAATCATGTCATCATCATGCACGATGACGGCACCTATTCCACACTGTACGGTCACATGGAGCGCATCACCGTCTCCCTGAACGATACGGTCAAGAAGGGCGATACGATCGGCTATGTCGGCTCGACTGGCTGGTCTACCGGATTCCACCTGCATTTTGAGATCCGCAAAAACGGCACACCTGTCGATCCGAGCGGCTATCTGAACTACTGATACATAAAATCAGAACACCCCGCATACGCTGTACCAGAACCCGTGAGGGAGGTGCGGTCTATGCGGGGTGTTCGTCCTTGGAGGTCGATTCTGTTTCGTGTTCTGATGTCCGCCGCCGGCGGGATGCTCGCAGTTCTCACCGGCGGACTGCTGCTCGCATGGCTGATCCTTCGGATGGGGCTGCCCTCTGCAAGGCTCCTGCGGGTCGCTGCAGGGTTTCTGTGGGCGGCGGGCGCGATTCTTGCCGGAAGGAGCTGCGGGCGGCACGGACGCCGCAGAGGGGCTCTGGAGGGCATTCTGTGCGGCGGAATTCTGTTTCTGTTCCGAATCGGCGGGGCAATTCTGCTGCATGAGGCGCCGCGCAGTCTGCTGCTCTATACGGTGCTGCTCCCGGCAGCCGGTGCCCTGGGCGGGATCCTCGGCGTCAATACCAGGCTCCGCAAGCCCCCGAACTGATCTTACGGTTCCGGATGCTCCTGTTTCCACTGTTCGTATTCGGCGGTTTCCTCATCGGTAAGCTCCAGCTCGGGACCGTACTGCTCCGGCTCGTGGCGCTGTAAATAGAACTTGACGCAGAAAATCGCAACAGTCAGGAGCATCGGCAGGACAAACAGATACGCATCCCGGCACGCCCTGTCCTCTGATGCCAGCAGCGGATCATTCAGGATGCGGAAACTGGAGGGGAGCGACGGATTGACATAGACGGTCATTTCCGTGCCCTGGTCATATGTCAGCTTTATGGTTTTTGCCATGTTGTCGTCTCGTTTATAGTGCCTTTCCTTCAGCGGATAGGTGCTGTGATATTCCTGCCCGTTGTAGGTGTAGCGGAAAACCCACGAGTATACCACTTCATCGCTGCCGCGGTAATGGTAGATGACCTTTCGCTCAGTCTTTTCCACAACGGCATCCACCGGCACCGTACAGGACGACAGCTCCGCCTTCAGCTCCCGGATCTCCTGCATATGCGGGATGCTCAGCAGCACGTTTCCCAGCAGCAGAAACGCCAGGATGCCGACTGCCAGCAGCACATACGGATGCAGCATCACGTGGTTGATGATCCATAGGGTATTGTTCTTTTTCTCCTGATAATTCATGCCGCGCACCTCCGGCAGAGTTGATTCATTTCTCTCGTTATAGCACAGTAAGCCTGAAAAATCAATCAATTTTGCAGAAAATGAATCCGCAAAAGTTTTCGTCGAAAAAAATTACGCAGACACTTGCATTTTATCCGGACTTGTGTTATAATAAAATAAAGAGCTATGCTCGAAATACATAAAGGGAGGTAGATACACATGAAGCACATCATGACCATCAACAAGGCAAACCTGAAGGAGAGCGCTCAGAAGGGCGGCTGCGGCAACTGCCAGGCTTCCTGCCAGTCTGCATGCAAGACTTCCTGCACCGTTGCAAATCAGAAGTGTGAGAGAGACGACAAGTAAGTCACGATCACATTGCCCCACACGGTGTGTGGGGCAGTTTTCTTGTTACCCTCCCCAAATTCTACCCCTGAAGGAGAACCACAATGATCCATAAGTATTACCTCGGCGGACTGTATATCGTGCTTGATGTCAACAGCGGCGGCGTTCATATCGTAGACGAGCTGACCTATGACCTGCTCGATGATGCACAGCCGCCTTTTTCGGAGGAATGTCCACAGGAAATCTTGGACAAGCTCTCGGCAAAGTACGACCCGGCAGAGATCCGCGAGTGCTATCAGGAGCTGACCTCCCTCTATGAGGAAAAGATCCTCTTTTCCCCGGATGACTACGAGAAATACGCGAAGTTCACCGTTGCCTCCCCCATCAAGGCGATGTGCCTGCATATCGCGCATGACTGCAATCTGCGCTGCAAGTACTGCTTTGCCTCGACCGGCGACTTCGGCACAGGACGCAAGCTGATGCCTGCCGAGACCGGCAAGAAGGCAATCGACTTCCTGTTGGAAAACTCCGGCAACCGCAAGAATCTGGAGCTTGACTTCTTCGGCGGTGAGCCGCTGATGAACTTTGATGCGGTCAAGGAGGTTGTGAAGTACGCCAGAAGCCGCGAGGCGGAATACGGCAAGCGGTTCCGTTTCACCATCACCACCAACGGCGTGCTCCTCGATGATGACAAGATTGACTTCATCAACCGCGAGATGTCCAATGTGGTGCTGTCCATCGACGGACGCAAGGATGTCCATGACCGGATGCGCCCCGCGATCAATGGCAAGGGCAGCTACGACATCATCCTCCCCAAATACAAGAAGCTCATCGAGAACCGCAGCCGCGACAAGGACTGGTACGTCCGCGGCACCTTCACAAAGTACAATCTCGACTTTGCCGAGGATGTGTTCAGCCTTTACGAGCAGGGCTTTGACCAGATTTCCGTTGAGCCGGTTGTCTGTGAGGCGGAATATCCCTACGCACTCACTGAGGCGGATGTTCCGGCGGTTGCCGCTGAGTATGAGCGTCTGGCACAGCGTCTGCTGGAGAATGACAAGGCGGGTAAGCACTTCAATTTCTTCCACTTCATGATCGACCTCGATCAGGGACCCTGTGCGATCAAGCGCCTGCGCGGATGCGGATGCGGCAATGAGTATGTTGCCATCACCCCCGACGGCGATATTTACCCCTGCCATCAGTTCGTGGGCATCGAGGAATACAAGATGGGCAATCTCGACGAGGACTGCTGGGCGAAATTCTATTGCTCCGGCGGCTGCAATGCGAACAACTACATGTACATGGGCGACGTGCTCAAGGCTCACACCCTGTCCTGCGAATTTGAGAAGAAGCGCGTAGAATGTGCAATCATGCTCCAGGCTGTCAAATCCCTGGCAAACAATCAGGCAGAATAAAAAGCAATCCCCTGCTCCGTTCGGAACAGGGGATTTTTGTTACTTGTTCTGATTGCCGTCCTCGTCAAAGCCCTGTTTGCTGAGCTTCTTCTTGAAATCCGCATCGATCTTGGCGTTCTTCTTCTTCTCCTTCGCCTGCTTGCGCATTTCGGTTACAGAGAGCGGAGAATCGCCCTTGTCGCCTGCCGGCGTATCCTCAACAAAGGCATTCAGTCTGTCCTTGAAGGCAGCTCCCGCTTCCTTCGGAGTCAGAGTGCCGTTGGAGGATGCACCGCCGGATCCGGGCGCGCCGTTCAGATACACGCTGCCCGGAAGGGGCTGGCTTGCATACTGACTCGGGGACGGACGGCTCTGCGAGTACTGGCTCGCATACTGACGGCTGTGATTATACTTGGGGTTGGGGCGGAACTGACCAGCGGTCGGTCCGGGTTGAAATTGAACACCAGCAGGCTGC
>ONEQ01000180.1 GCA_900316885.1 uncultured Eubacteriales bacterium
AGACTACGAGGTTGATAGGTTCTAGGTGTAAGTGCGGTGACGTACTCAGCCAGAGAATACTAATCGGTCGAACACTTTTCCTAAGACTTCATTTGAAGTTCGTTCTCGAATTTGCATTTTTCTTCTGTTCTAAAGTAAAAAAATTGAAAAAAGACTTGACAAACCGCTTAAAGTGTGGTATACTAAATAAGTCGAGTGGATATGCACCATTAGCTCAGTTGGTAGAGCAACTGACTCTTAATCAGTGGGTCCTGGGTTCGAGTCCCCGATGGTGCACCAATATGGCCCGTTGGTCAAGTGGTTAAGACTCCGCCCTCTCACGGCGGCATCACCAGTTCGAATCTGGTACGGGTCACCAGTAAGGTTGCGAAGTCTTACAAAATTGAATCGGTGTTGATAGCAGAGAGGTTCCACCTGTTCCCATTCCGAACACAGCAGTTAAGCTCTCTTACGTCGAAGATACTTGGTTGGTGACGACCTGGGAAGTTAGAAAAACGCCGATACAATGCCTCCTTAGCTCAGTCGGTAGAGCATGCGGCTGTTAACCGCAGGGTCGTTGGTTCGAGTCCAACAGGTGGCGCCAGTAACTTAGCAGAAATGCAGCGCATTTCTGCTAAGTTCTTTTTAAGTATGCACCATTAGCTCAGTTGGTAGAGCAACTGACTCTTAATCAGTGGGTCCTGGGTTCGAGTCCCCGATGGTGCATTAATACGGCCCGTTGGTCAAGTGGTTAAGACTCCGCCCTCTCACGGCGGCATCACCAGTTCGAATCTGGTACGGGTCATCACAAATGAAGTGAAACAGGAGTGGCGTTGCGTTGCTCCTGTTTTTTCGTACATTGGAAAGGATGGCGTAAGATGACCGGATTTCTACCCGTGACCCCCGCCGAGCTGCACGAGCGCGGTATCGAGCAGCCGGATTTTGTCTATCTGCTGGGCGATGCCTATGTCGATCATCCCAGCTTCGGTGCGGCGATCATCTCCCGTGTGCTGGAATCGCACGGCTATTCCGTCGCGATGCTGCCGCAGCCGAATTGGCGCAATGACGCCGATTTCCGCAAATTTGGCAAGCCCCGGCTGGCGTTCCTCGTCACCGGCGGCAATATCGACAGCATGGTCGCGCATTACACCTCCGCTAAGCGCAAGCGAAGCGACGACGCCTATTCTCCCGGCAACAAGGCGGGCAGACGTCCTGACCGTGCCGTCATCACCTACTGCCGCAAGCTCCGCGAGGTCTGGGGCGAGGATATCCCGATCCTCATCGGCGGACTGGAGGCTTCCCTGCGCCGCTTCGCGCATTACGATTACTGGGACGACCGCGTGAGACCGTCGATTTTGCAGGATTCCGGCGCGGATCTGCTCATGTTCGGCATGGGCGAGCACAGTATTGTCGAGATTGCCGATCTCCTGAATCAGGGCGTGCCGGTGCGGGAAATCACGGAGGTGCGCGGCACCTGCTACTTCACCGCACCCGAAAATACCCCCTACGGCGCGGCACAGTGCGCATCCTTTGAGCAGGTGCGCGACAGCAAGGAGGCATATGCAAAGGCGTGCCGGATCCAGTACGACCAGCAGGATGAGGTCTACGGCAAGCGCATTTTGCAGCGCCACGGCGACCGGATGCTTGTGCAGAACCCGCCCGCGCTCTCCCTCACGCAGGACGAGCTCGACGCGCTCTACAAGCTCCCGTTCATGCGCACCTACCATCCCATGTACGAGGCGGAGGGCGGCGTGCCGGCGATCAAGGAGGTGCGGTTCTCAATCACGCATAACCGCGGCTGCTTCGGCTTCTGCAATTTCTGCTCGATTGCGCTGCACCAGGGGCGCCGCATGACGACCCGCAGTCAGGATAGCGTCATCGACGAGGCGAAGCTCCTCACGACGTTCCCGGATTTCAAGGGCTACATCCACGACGTCGGCGGACCGACCGCGAATTTCCGCCATCCGTCCTGCGAAAAGCAGTTGCAGCACGGGCTCTGCAAGGGCAAAAAATGCCTTGCCCCGGAGCCCTGCAAAAACCTGACCGTCGATCACACGGAATATCTCGATCTTCTGCGCAGACTCCGCGCTCTGCCCAGGGTCAAGCGCATCTTTATCCGTTCCGGCATCCGCTATGATTATCTGCTCTGCGATAAGGACGAAAGCTTTTTCCGCGAGCTTGTGCGGTATCACGTCAGCGGACAGCTCAAGGTTGCACCGGAGCACAGCTCGAACCATGTCCTCGACCTCATGGGAAAGCCCCATATTGAGGCATACCGGCGGTTCCAGAAGCGTTTCTATGAAATCACCAGGGAGGAGGGCAAGGAGCAGTACCTCATCCCGTACCTGATGAGCAGCCACCCGGGCAGCACGCTCCGCGATGCCATCGATCTGGCGTGCTTCCTCAAGCGCGACGGCATCCGCCCGGAGCAGGTGCAGGATTTCTACCCGACGCCGGGCACGATCTCGACCTGCATGTTCTGGACGGGGCTGAATCCCTACACGATGGAGCCGGTCTACGTCCCGCGTTCCCCGCAGGAAAAGGCGGAACAGCGTGCCTTATTGCAGTACTATCTGCCGGAGAATCACCCGAAGATCCGCGCCGCGCTCATCAAGGCAGGCAGACGGGATCTGATCGGACCGGGACCGAACTGTCTGGTTCCCGCTGATCCCCACGCACCCAAGCATGAAGTCCGGGGCAAGGAGCAGCCTGCACGCCGCGAGGCGCGTCACCCGCTGCGCAATACGAAGCAGAAGAAGAAAAAAAGAGGATAATTCTGCCATTTTTCTTGCAATTCCCGTCGCAGTGTGCTATAATAAAAACAGCTATCCCCCTTTACGGAGGTGACAACATGCGAAAGGTACAATATGGTCTGGTGCTCGCCGCCGGGATGCTCATGGTGGTTGTGCTGCTGCTGGCGTTTCAGATTCCGCTGCACGTTGTGGGCAATTCCTTCAAAGCGCAGGATGATTTCCTGAACGGCTGGACGGATGAAGCCGGGAACGCGGTTTCGCTGTATCATGCATTCGGGAAGGATGCCACGGAAAAGACCTTTACACGGACCATTGACGGGACATATAACAACGGACGGAACCTGTGCCTCATTACACATAACATCCGATTCACGGTGTATCTGGATGATGCGCAGATCTACGATTATCACCCGGTGCTGGGCGGCATCTACGGCAAGCGCTACGGCGAGGCACTGCACACGATCGATCTGCCGACCTTTTCGGAGGTGCGTGAGATCCGCATCGAAGCGGAATCGCTGCGCAGCGACGGCACGAGCGGCTGCAATGAGGCATGGCTGGCGGATTCGCACATGTTCATGCGGCACATCGAGGAGAGCAGCGCCCTGCGGCTCTGTTTCTGCGTGCTGGCATTCGCGTTCGGCGCGATGCTGTTTGTGATCGGCTGTGTCGAGGACCGGATGCGCGGGGAAATGATGGAAGCGATCTGCCTGGGCGCGATCACGATGATCGTGAGTGCATGGATCGGCTCGCAGACCATGACCATGCGTGTCCTGTGCCCGAATCCCGCGATGCTGCGTGTGCTGGAGTATCTGGCACTCGACGTGCTCCCGATTCCGGTGCTGCTGTTCAGCGCCTCGTTCACGAACCGGCAGGGCAGCCGGATTGTGGCAGCCGGTGTGTTTCTGAGCGCCTTGAACACGGTGCTGTCGATTGTTCTGGTGCTGCTGGGGCTGATCGATTATTCGGATACGCTGATCTTCACACACATCCTGATTGCGGCGGGCGTGGCGGTCGTCATCCATTTTGTGGTGCTGTCGATCCGGCGCAGGGAGATCAGCCGGCGCAAGAGTACCTATATCATCAGCGCGGTGAGTATTCTCGGCGCATCGGGTATGCTGGACATGCTGCGGTTCTACCTGCACAAGGGCGCGGGCGGCAATTACAGCTTCCTGACGGCAATCGGGCTGATTATCTTCTCGACGGTGCTGGCGGTGTACGAATACCGGCGCGTGATTGAAATGCAGGTGCGTTCGAGCCAGGCGGAGCTCATGCAGACGCTGGCGATGGAGGATGCGCTCACAAAGCTCGGCAGCCGTGCGGCGTTTGTCGCTTACGAGAAGAAGCTGCTGGAGCGCAAGGACGGATTCTGTCTGTTCGTGCATTTTGATGTGAACAATCTCAAGCGCGTGAACGATGTGTACGGTCACGCGGAAGGTGACAAGCATCTGATCGCGGCGGCGGATGTTCTGCGGGAGAGCTTCGGTGAGAACGGGCATCTGTTCCGCGTGGGCGGCGATGAGTTCTATGCGATTCTGGACGGCACGGCATGCCGTGCGGATTATATCGCAGGCACGAAGACGCTCGCAAAGGCGCAGGAGGCGTACAACGTGCGTGAGAATCCGCCGGTGAAGCTGGCAATCGCGCACGGCATGGCGGAATATGACTATGCCGAGCAGAACCCCGAAACGGCAGAGCGTCTGGCGGACAGCCGGATGTATGAGGAAAAGCGCCGGATGAAGGCGGCAGAAAATGCGTAGAAATACCCTCTCCCACCGCATGGGAGAGGGGTTGCTTTTTGTCGGGGAGTGTGGTATAATGAAGAAAAAAGGCGGTGGTATCCGTGCGATTTATCGCAGAGCATCATATCATTGAGATTTTTATCGTATTATGGGCAATTGCAGTCGGCGCACTGTTCTGGTTCTCCCTGAAGCTGTCGCGTGAGCTGCACAATGACCTGTCCCCCCGTGAGCGCAAGGCGAATCCCAACGACGAGCAGAAACGCCCGGAAACCCGTGAGGAGCGCCGTGCATATGAGAATATGATTGTGGAAAAGCGCGACCGGATGAATCTGCTGTATTCGCTGTTCGCCAATTTCACGTCCGCGCTCCCGCTCTGGGGCATGTTCGGCACGGTCATGTCACTCATCGGTCTGGCCGGTCATATAGAGGGCGCCGAGGTGCCGGTCGATCAGTTCTTCACGGCGCTCTATACTACGGCGCTGGGCATTTTCTTCGGCATCGGCGGAAAGGGCCTCGGGCGAAAGCTGGT
>ONEQ01000182.1 GCA_900316885.1 uncultured Eubacteriales bacterium
TGTCGGGATATCGAAGTACGCGCCGGACTGCCCGGAATTCTTTGTGCCGAATACCATCGCGGCACTGCCCTTGTCCACACAGGTATTGCCGAAATAGGTGTCAATGGTGTACTTGTCCGCTGCCGTGCCGCCCTGATCGAAGTAATTCGATGCGCTACCGGACTTGACCTCGGTCAGGAGTGTGCCGTTCTTGTAGAGCTTATAGGACGTGTTGTCCGCATCGGTCGCGAGAATACGCCATGTCAGCATCATACCGGTGCCGGTATTTGCTGCCGTGAGTCCGCGGCTGAGATGCTCCATCTGGATACCCTCGCCCCAGACGTTCTTGCCGCCGCCGGATGCCTTGCCCTTGATCGGCGCGACAGGTGTCGTGGGCGATGCAGCTTCCGTGGTATCGGCAATGGTGAGCGTATCAAGATTCGATGCGCCGTCCGCAGTTGCGGATGTCAGTGTGATCGTGTTGAGTCCGGCGGAAAGATTGAGATAAATCGTTTCCTCCTTCCAGGTATCCCAGGCGCCGGTCGGTTCGCCCTTGAGGGTATACACGCCCAGTCCGCCGCTGACGGAGACATCCACCGTGCGGTCTGCCGTGCCGCCGTTCGCATAATGTACGGTCAGCGCATAGACACCGTCCTTGGGCACACTGACATTCACGCGCACATCCGAGCCGATCTCATTGTAGAGATTCAGGTAGCTCTTGGAGGTAAAGCCCTGATGCTGATCCTCGACAAAGCCCTTGTCAAAGATACCGTCTACGGCGGCATAGACACGCGGCATCGGGGTCACGGCGCGATGCTTGAAGCCTGCCTTTCCGGTGTGCAGGAACTTGCTGATCAGCACCAGATCCGTGACATCGCATTTGTTGTCCGCATTCACATCGAGCGCTGCATTGTCGCGCTCCGCCAGAACTGCCATCTTAGCAAGTCCCAGGTCAAACACATCGACCATGCCGTCTGCATTCAGGTCGCCCGGGATGTAATCCTCCGGCGACGGCGCGATGCATGCAGTTTCCTCGCCGGATGCCAGCGCCACCGGGATCAGCTCCCAGTCCTGGCAATCCTCGCCGTTGACCTCCCATAGCTGCGCATTGCCGCCGTTTTTCGTCTCGGCATCCTTGATCTCGGCTGCCTTGCCGTTGTCCTTGCTCAGCAGCTTGAAGCTGCCGTCCGCATTGGCGGACAGCTCGAACAAAGCCGGCGTCTGCTGCCAGTCGTTCAAGCAGAGATTGCCTCCGTCCACACCCAAAGAATAGCCGGATGCCGTAGTGGTCGAGGTCAGAACCAGACTGTAGAAGCCATCCTTGTCCTCAGACAGCGTCCATGTGTTGAGGCGATCCGCGGTTTCTGCCGCCCACTGGCTGACATTGGCGCCGGAATCGATGCCCTCCGCACGCAGATACAGCCCGCTGTGGACATTGCGGATGACGTAGCTGCCGTCATACTGTCCGCCCTCTGCCTGCGCCGGGAGTCCCGGAACACCCGCCATTGCCGTCAGCATCATGATCGCGGTCAGAAGGGATTTGATTCGTTTCATGTACATTCACTCCATTCATCATCTTTTGTCACGCAGAAGCTCATACTCTTCTATTATATAGTATACAAAAAAATTCGTCATTTGTCAAGCATTTTTACGTCACTTCCCTGCACAGACAAAAAACGCTCCCGAGCAAACTCAGGAGCGTTTCTGTATGCGGTCGTACCGCGCTGGCGGAGATGGTGGGATTCGAACCCACGGGCCGTTTTACCGACCAAACGATTTCGAGTCGTTCTCGTTATGACCACTTCGATACATCTCCAGCAATCACTTTACTATTATAGCATAGTTCCCGAAAAAAATCAAGTCTTTTTTCAGAAAAATTTCCGGAGAGCCAAAAGCCTCTCTCCCCCGCATAGGGGGAGAGCTCAGGTCACTTCATAATAATGCTGATGCAGACGCTTTTCAAAATCCTCGACCGGAAGCGGGCGGTCAAAATAGAAGCCCTGTGCCAGATCGCAGTTGTTGTCCCGCAGGATCTCCACCTGCCGCTGCGTTTCCACGCCCTCGGCAATGCACTCCAGTCCGAGCTGCTTTGCCATCCTGACAACATGCCCGAACATGATGCTCCGCGTGCTGTCCGGCGAATCCTCCTCCAGCGGGAGAAAGCTCCGGTCGATCTTCAGCACGTTCCACGGGATTGCCCGTATCAGATTCAGCGAGGAATAACCGATACCGAAATCATCCACCGAGGTATAGATCCCCGCCTTCTGCAATGCACCGACAACGCGCTTGAGATCCTTGAATTCCACGTCGGTCGTCGTTTCCGTCAGCTCGATCTCAATGTATTCATGCGGGATCCGATGCTTGTCCACGATCTCCAGGATGGTTTGCAGGAGATAAGCATCCATCATGTGCTTGCGCGACAGATTGACGGAGATACGCACCGGCTGGATGCCGGAATCCATCCAGCGCCGCAGATCACTGCACACCAGATCCAGCATGTAGAAATCCAGCTTGCAGATGTCCGCTGTCTGCTCCAGCACCGGGATAAATTCCATCGGCGGCACAATCTCCCCCTTGCGGAACCAGCGGCATAGTGCCTCGGCTCCGGCGATTTCCCCGGTCAGAATGTCAATCTTCGGCTGGTAGAATACATGGAATTCCCGGTTGCGCAGCGCCTCCGGGAACAGCTGCTGCACCTTCATGCTCTTTTCCTTGCGCTCCAGAATCGCATGATCGAAGAAGACAGCATGCTCCTTGCCGCCGGTCTGCGCCGCACGGAAAGCGGTCATTATCATGGGCATGAACTGCCCGGGGTCATGATAAATCATTCCCTCCGGGAACCGATACAGACCGACAGAGCATGTCAGCGTAACGGAGCTCCCGTCGGTGTCATCACAGACCGTCACGGTCTCTGCCAGATACGCCAGCACCTGCTCCAGCTCCGGCACCGAGCAGACAGCGATGAACGAATCGCCGCCCAGACGCGCAACTGTTCCGCCGCTGCCGACAATCCCCCGGCAGCCCTCGAAATGGTTTCGGAGCGCTGTATCACCGGCTTTTCTGCCGAATTCCTGATTGACAAGCGAAAAATGCCGAAGATTGTACTCGAAGCCGATCATGCCGCCGACCTGCTTGTGCTCCATCAAAAAATGCAGCAGACTCCGAAAATTCGGATAGCCGACATCATCCGTCAGGATCATTTCCCGGACAATCTTCTGGAACCGATTGCGGCTCATGAAGGTCAGAACGGCTCGCATGACAATATCAAGCCGCTGCGGCGGCGCATAGACGGACATGACTGCGGTGGACATGAGCTCGGTTGTTACACGGTATTGCTTGAGCAGGTTGCCTTCCACACCGGTATCAAAGCAGCTATGGATCTCGCCGTTTCCGTGCTGCTCCGCCTCCAGGCTGTTGTACAGATAGGTGATGCCCTTGCATAGCCGGAAACGCCTGCAAAACTCGGAGACAATCTCCTCAATCAGAGGAACGCTGAATCCGTCCAGCTTTGTCATTTCGGAGATCAGCATCTGAAACAGTGCATCAAACGGCATATCCTTGATGCGCTTCGGTGCTTCCATTGACTTCACCTTACCTTCTGAATGCGCTCTTGAATCGTTTTTTGTTCTCATACATCGCAGAATCGGCGCGTTCAAAAACGTCCTGTACGTTCGTATCCTGCATGGCGTTGAAATCGGAAATGCCCGATGCCATTGTGACCTTGCCGCTCTGGATATGCTCCAGCGAAATGATGGAAAGGCTCTGCATCAGCTGCTTGCGGTGGTCGTAGTCGCTCCCCTTCAGCAGCACCGTGAACTCATCGCCGCCTACACGGAACACCGGGCTGTGCTTGAACGTGTCGCAGATGATATGACAGGCGGATTTGATGTAATCATCACCGGCATTCTGCCCCTGTGTATCGTTCACGCTCTTCAAGCCGTTAATATCGCAGACAACGACTGCAAACGGCGGATTGGTCTTTTCACCGATCTGCTCGTTCAGCTCCATCTCTGCCTGCGCATAGGCACGTTTATTCTTGACGCCGGTCAGCTCGTCACGGTTCGCCCTCTTCATCGCACTTCCGACAGCCGCTTCAATGTCGGTCTCCACGTGCTGAACGGCATCCATATTGGCAACTGCCACGATGACATGCGACGAATCCTCCCTCGGACGCACCGCAAACAATGTCACATACTGCGGCTTGCCGTCCAGCATCAGACGATAGTTCAGGAAATACTTGCCGTCATCCCGCAGATGATCCAGCAGATTCTGCTTTTTCATTTCATTCGCCATCATCGGATAGTCCTCGGGGTAAATCTTGCCTTTCATGTTACGCTGGCAATCGCCAAAGAAATCCGTTCCCTTGGTGCCGACCCGCAGACGCGCATACTTTTCGCTGGCGCTGTATTCTGTATACTCGTTCGTCTCGATATTCACATGATAGATTGCCTCATACCGCTGGGCAAGCGCCTTGGAGATCTCACCAAAGGTCTGATTCTCCGTCAGCATGGACATCTCGCGCCGGATCTGCGCATCGATGTTCATGATAGCCATGACGATGTGCCGTGCATCGTTCTTGGGATGCACAATCAGGGCACTGACATACTGCTCCCTGCCGCCGAGCATCTGGCGGTAGGTAATCATGACCGTACCGATCAGATTCAGATTGCGCAGCAGCGTCGTCTTCTGCATTTCGTTCAGAATACGATCCACATCATCCGGGTTCAGATACCTCCGGATATCTGCCGCGGCAACCGCAAAGAAATCCGAACCCTCCGAGGGGGTTCCCAGCTGCGCAAATTCCTCGCTGGAGCAGTACTGTGTGTAGGCATTGGTCACGACATCGATATAGTAGATCACTTCATAGCGTGATGCAAGTGCGCCTGCGATCTGGCTATAGGTCTGCTCCGCCGTCTGCTGCTTCTTCTGCGCATCCACATTGCGGACACAGACAACCAGATGCTCCCGGTCGCTTTGCAGGAATGCCAGCAGATCCGAATGTTGTGTCTCGCCGTTCACAAGCTGACGATAGGACAGCGTAAAGGTTGGCGATTTCTCCAGGCTCGCAAGGAGTGACTCCCGGCTGAGTGCCTGCAAAACCCGGGCATTATCCTCCGGGTGGAGCATATTGGGCGCATCGGCAGCCATCTGCGTAAAGAAATCCTCGCCGCTGTGCTTGACGCCGGGCTTGCTGCCGTTCTTTCCGACCTGAAACGCGGCAAAGGCGCCCGAGGTCAGATCCACATGATAGATGATATCGAACAGCCCTGCAATGGATTCGGCAATGTCCATATATGCCGCACGCTCCGCCTCGGATGCAAGCTCCTGCTGGATCTGCTTTTCGGCATTCCGGATGCCCAGAATGATGCTGTGGTCGCTGCTGCGGATCATCCGGATCTCATAGTGCAGCGGGTTGCCTGCGATGTCCAGACGGAACTGCACAACATAATTCCGTCCGCTGCGCAATGACTGCATGATGGCAGCCTTGTTGAAGGAACGGATAAAATAGCCGCGGTCCTCCTCCCATACCTGGGATCTGAGGTTTTCGGCAACATCCAGAAAGAAGTTCTCACCATAGCCGTGGACAACAAGCTGCGTATCCGAATCGCTGGCAGAGTACTCCACATAGCTGTCATCGATTGCGTCAATGACAAAGACGCTTTCATAGTCATTCAGTGCAAGTTCCGAGAGACTGAAATTCGACTTTCCTTTCCCTTTGCTTGTTTTCATGAATTCTCAACTCCTGTCTTGGCTTGGTTTCCAGTATCCTTTTTCATTATACCATAAATAAGAACAAAATACAAGTACATTTTGTTAATAATTCCTAAATGCAAGAATTGAATACAAACAATCTGACCAAGCGTCATTTCGTTAGTTTCCAATAGTAAAAAAGTATTGCAATCTGTAGAATTCTATGATATAATAACAATATGTGTGGATTTGACAAGAATCCCGAAAGGAGTAGAAACTGTATGGAAAAACGAAACTCATTCTCCAGCTCACTGGGCTTTGTCCTGGCGGCAGCGGGAAGCGCGGTCGGACTCGGAAATATCTGGCGCTTCCCGTACCTCGCGGCGAAGGACGGCGGCGGTCTCTTCCTCGTGATCTACATCATCCTGGCGCTGACGTTCGGCTTCACGATGATCGTGTCCGAGATCTCCATCGGACGCAAAACCAAGCAGAGCGCCCTGACAGCTTACGGCGTACTGCATAAGCCCTCGAAGTGGATCGGCGTGTTCGCGTGCATCGTGCCGTTCATGATCCTCCCCTACTACAGCATCATCGGCGGATGGGTGCTCAAGTACTGCACGGTATATCTTGTCGGTCAGGGCGGCAGAGCAGCGGATGACAGCTATTTCGGCGGGTTCATCACGGATCTCTGGTCGCCGATCGTCTTTGACGTGATCTTCCTGCTCGCGACGGCGTTCGTCATTTACCTCGGTGTCAACAAGGGTATCGAAGCGCTGTCCAAGATCCTGATGCCTGTCCTGCTCGTGATGGTACTCGGCATCGCGATCTTCTCCCTCACGATCAAGGGCGGCGATGCCGGCAGGACCGGTCTGGACGGTCTGAAGGTCTATGTGATCCCGGATTTTGCCAATGTCAGCTTCAAGACCGTATTCGTCACGATCATGGATGCGATGGGACAGCTGTTCTACTCCATCAGCGTGGCAATGGGCATCATGGTCACCTACGGCTCCTACTTCCGTGACGAGAGCAATCTGATGACCTCTGTCAACCAGATCGAGATCTTTGATACCGTTGTTGCGTTCCTCGCAGGTGTTATGATCATTCCGGCTGTCTATGTCTTCCTCGGTCCGGAGGGCATGAAGGCAGGTCCCGGACTCATGTTCGTGGCACTCCCCAAAGTATTCACCTCCATGGGCAAGATCGGCGCGATCGTGGGCGCGGTCTTCTTTGTCATGGTGCTGCTGGCGGCACTGACAAGCTGCATGTCCATCCTGGAGACGGTCGTAGCAAGCCTGATGGACGCATTCGGCTGGAGCCGCCGCAAGGCGACCATCGTCGAGACAGCCGTTGCACTCGTCATCAGCATCATCATCTGCCTCGGCTATAACAAGCTGTACTTCGAGCTGCCGCTCCCGAACGGCTCTACCGCACAGATTCTTGACATCTTCGATTATGTCAGCAACAATATTCTGATGCCTGTCGTTGCCATCGGCACCTGCATTCTGGTCGGCTGGCTCGTGGGACCGGATACCGTGATCGGCGAGGCAACCAAGAACGGCGAGAAATTCGGCAGAAAGGGTCTGTATATCGCCATGATCAAGTACATCGCACCTGTGATGCTGCTGTTCCTGCTGCTGGGTGCATTCGGCGTCTTCAATAAGGTGATGGCATGAGCCGTTTCTCCGGTTTTCTCAAGGGACTGGTACAGGGTATCCCGATCGGGCTGGGATACCTGTCCGTCTCCTTTGGCTTTGGAATTATGGCAGTCAGGGCGGGGCTTTCTGTAGGGGAAGCCTCGCTCATCTCACTCACCAACCTGACCTCCGCCGGTCAGGCAGCCGGCGTGGACGTCATTGCATCGAACGGTTCCCTGCTGGAGATGGCGCTGGTGCAGCTCACCATCAACATCCGCTATGCGCTGATGGCGCTCTCCCTCTCGCAGAAGCTCGATAACAGCTTCACGCTCCCGCACAGACTGCTGGCGGCATACGGCATCACGGACGAGATCTTCGGCGTCTGCATTGCTGAGGAGGGCAAGCTCAAGCCTGCCTTTATGTACGGCATCATCCTGATCGCAACAATCGGGTGGGTGCTGGGGACATTTCTGGGCGCTGCCGCCGGTGAGCTCCTCCCTGCCCCGGTCACAGCGGCGCTGGGCATTGTGCTTTATGGCATGTTCATTGCGATCATCATCCCGCCCTCCCGCAAATCGAAAAGCATACTCTGCGTTGTGCTTGCTGCCGCAGCACTGAGCTGCATCTGCAAGTACCTGATCCCGGCGCTCTCCTCCGGCTTCGCGGTGATTATCTGTGCGATTGCCGCATCCGTGCTCGGAGCGCTCCTGTTCCCGCGAGAGGAGGAGGATGCATGAGCATTGCAATCTACATTGCCGTGATGGCGGGCGTAACCTATCTGATCCGCGTGACGCCGTTCGCGTTTTTCCGCAGGAAGATCACCTCGAAATTCCTGCGCAGCTTCCTGTACTACATCC
>ONEQ01000036.1 GCA_900316885.1 uncultured Eubacteriales bacterium
CCGCATCCGTCTGGATGAGCGTCATGGTTCTGTCCTCAAGCTGCACTTCGCGGTTGACTGCGGAAACGATACCGCAGGTGGTGGTGCCGTAAAGCTCGAATCCGAGCGGGTTGCCGATGGCAACGACCAGTTCACCGACATTCAGATCATCGCTGTTTCCGAATTCCGCAGGTGTCAGACCCTCGGCATCGATCTTCAGCACGGCAAGATCCGTCTGCACGTCGTAGCCGACGATTTCCGCCTCATATTCCTGGTCGTGGTTCTCACCCATGACAACGCTGACAGAGGTTGCCTTGCCCATCTGGTAGTCGCTCTCGGTGTCATAAATGACGTGCGCATCTGGTCATCGGGGAGATGATCGTGCCTGACGAAATCCTCCAGCTTGTGCAGGGCGGTATCCAGATACACACCGTCCCGGAGAAACAGCCTGCTTCCGTCAGTCTGTGAGGGGGGCTCCGGTGTCTGACTCTGTGCGGCAAGCTCTGCGGCTTCTTTAGCCTTTTCATACCGTGCAAGGATTGCCTTGACCTTGGCAAAGAGGACATTCAGCGTAAAGGGCTTCTTGATGTAATCGTCCCCGCCGATATTCAGTGCGATGATGACGTCGTCATCGCTCGTCCGGGCGCTGATGAACAGAATCGGCATATCATAACGCTCCCGGACGGCTTTGCAGAGATCAAAGCCCGACCTGTCACCAAGGTTAATATCAAGCAGAAGCAGCGAAATCGAGTGTTCCTCCAGAAATGCGGCAGCTTGTGATGTAAGCGGTCTTTAACCCTAGAATATTGAAGTATTCTGCTGTCGAGCGTGCGATCAGTTCATCATCGTCGATCATCAGAACCTTGTATGGATTGCTGGTATGTGCGGTTTCCTGTGACATCCGATGCACCTCCTATGCAATATGATAAGTGCTCGCACCTGCTTGGTCAATAGCAGACGCTCTCCATCCTGAAATTGTGCTTGCATTTCCTGGCAGGAAATGGTACAATAATGATAGAATACCTCTCTTTGGTGTGTTGAAAAGAGAGCAGAAAGGATCTGGTCGTATGAATGGAACAAGACGAGCTGCTGCGCTGCTGAGTGCTGTGCTGTGCATGGGGGCATGCACGGCAGATCTGCTGCCTGCCGCTGCCAATGACCCCTCCGAATGGATGACAGTCACGGGTGATGTGAATGGCGACGGGAGCTTTACTGTCTCGGATATTGTCGCGCTGCAGAAATGGCTGCTGGCAGTTCCCGACGCCCATCCTGCCAATCCTGCGGCAGGTGATCTGGATGCAGACGGAACGCTGGATGTATATGACCTCGCCCTGATGAAACGGCTGCTGCTGAACCCGGTGCCCCCCGAGCCGCAGGAGCCGGAGGATCCCGGCACACCGATTGCGTCCTCGCTCAAAAGCTTTACCAGATCTTTGCCCACAACCGGCGACGTCCGGATGCTTTCCGTCTTTGTGGATTTCGCGGATGCAAAATACCGCGGGAATATGTACTCCAATGAGCAGCTTCGGGAGGAGCTGTTCGGGAACAATACCGCCCTCTATCCCTATGAGAGTCTCACGGCATGGTTTGACCGGGCATCCTACGGCAATCTGCATCTGGACGGCGATGTGTACCGCTACACCTGCAGCGGCAATCTGAGCGATTATATGTCCGCAGAACGTCAGGAACCGGGCTATGAGCGGATGGTGACGGAGGTTCTCGCCGGACTGGACGGGCAGATCAATTTTGCAGACTATGACAGCGATCAGGACGGCGTGATCGACTGCATCTCCTTTACCGTGCCGCTGGATGATGCGGATGAGGCAACAAAGAAATACTGGCGCGGCTGCACCTCCACCTGGTTTGTGAACCCGGAATTCACCGTGGACGGCGAGTCGATTGTCAAGTATATTATTCTGGATGAAATGCCCTATCAGGATCAGATGGTTTCTGTGAAGCGGACGCTCGCCCACGAGATGGGACACTGCATGGGACTGCCGGATTATTACAAATACAATGACGACGACTGGGAGGGGCTTTGCGGCATTGCCGGCAATGAGCGCATGGATGATTCCGTGGGGGATTTTTGCAGCTTTTCCAAGCTGATGTGCGGCTGGCTGAAGGATACGGAGGTGCAGGCATACGACGGCTCCGGCACACAGACCTTCACGCTGGAGGACGCCTCCCGGACGGGAAGCTGTCTGATCCTCCCAATCAGCTCGGCACCGACGGATTACACATCCGAATACTTCCTTGTGGAATATGTCTCGGATACCGGCAACAACAGCGAAAATTTCTACGGAACCTCCGGTGTCCGCATCTTCCATGTGCAGAGCGAGCTCTACACGGACGCATGGTGGAGAACCCGTTTCAGGTATGAGAACTATGCAGAGACCTATCTGGGCAATGACAAAATCCGCGTACTCCGTCTGGTCAACGATAACGGCGATTTTTACCATACCGGCGATACAGTGACCTACGGCACAACCAATTTTGCCGGGTACGATGCCAACGGCTACCAGACGGTCAACACCGGCTATACGATCACAATCGGGGAACTGACGGATGCCGGATACACCGTCACCGTCAGCCGGTAAGCGCCTGCTGCTGTTACACGAAATTCGCGGCAAAGCTGCGGATCTGCCGGTAATCGACCGCCAGATTGATATTCTGTCCCTCGTCGATGCCGCCGGTACAGATGCCGATGAGCTCGCCGCAGGTATTGAGCAGCGCACCGCCGGAGCTGCCGTGTGAGATCGGCGCGGTGAACTGGATCATCTCGCACCCGTCGATGCTGCGGAAGCCTGAAATGATCCCGTCCGACACGGAATTGAACAGCCCCAGCGGGCTGCCGATCGCGAACACCTTCTCACCGCGCCGCAGCTTTCTCCGGTCGTCATACACCGGAAGCGGCGGCATGGTGCGGCGGATGCGGAGAATCGCGAGATCGTAATCCGAATGGTATTTGATAATATCCTTGGTGCGGTAAACCTGATCGTCATTCTCGATCCGCACGGAAAAGGAACAGCCTGCGCGGATGACATGGCAGTTGGTCAGGATGTATCCGTCCGGGTGAATCGCAATGCCGGAGCCGCTGCCCACGGGCTCGCCCGTCACGTCATGCACGACGATCATCACCACAGACTGCGCCAATGCCGCCAGCTCCTCGTAGCTGCGCTCCTTGGGAACCGCTCTGCGCAGCGCCGGCTGCGGTGCGGCATGCCGCGTGATCTGCACGGACGGTGCAGGCGAGGGCTTGGGCTCCGGCTTCGGCTGCTTCGGCGGTGCGGGCTTTGGCGCAGACCGGATGCGCTCGTATTCCGGGAACGCTACCGGTGCATGGGGACCGTAGGGAATCATGGCGCAGTCCGCCATCAGCTGTTCGGGGATTCTGCCGGCACCCTCTGGCATAAGGATGAGCGTATCGATGCCCATCTGCGCTGCCAGACAGCCGAACAGGAATTCCGGTGTGCCGCTGCATCCGGCGTAGATCAGCTTGCAGAAGCTGCCGTCACGTTTTGTGAGCAGATCGGTCAGATGCACCTCCGCCCGGTACAATAGCTGCACGGCAAAATTGCGCTCGGCAGTTTCGTTCAGATCGCGGCGGACAGACCGCAAACGGGACATCACCGCCCGGAGCGCCTCCGCCAGCTCTGCGGAAAGTGCGGGATTCTGCGGGAAAAGTACATTCTTTCCGGCTTTCAGATCGGCATATTTCTGCACATACGCCTGCACCTTGACAGGATCCGTCAGCATGGCAAGCCGGACAAGCCGGCAGTATGCCGTCTGCGGCGCCGAACGCATTGCCTGATCTGCTGCTGCGACCTCCTCGAGCAGCGTGGGACTTGTTCCGTCTGCACGGACAAAATACACCTGCCGCTGCTGCTCCGTGCTGCGGCTGTGAATATTGACAAAAGCCGGAATGGAATTCAGGCGTATAGGATTGAATCGGGTTTCCATGACACACCTCCGCGATGCTGTATTTTCTGCCTGCAATACTGCCAATATGGTATAGATACTGTCATTATAGCATATTTCCCCATTTTTTTCAAGAGCTTTCCCGACGATGGGCACACTTGCAAAATCTGACGAAATCTGGTATACTTAGGGCTAGAGAACAATCATCACAGGAGGTATTATGAAAACCATACTCATCACCAATGACGACGGCATCGACGCAGACGGACTGTTCCGTCTTGCCAAAGAGGCACAGCATTTCGGGCGCGTTTACATCACCGCACCCGACGGACAGCGCAGCGCCGCATCCCACAGCATCACGCTGCACGGGCAGATCGACGTGTACCCCTATGCCTACCCGCTGGAGGGCGTCACAGCATGGACCTGCAGCGGCACACCGGCAGACTGCGTGCGTGCCGGCAGCCTGTACCTGATGCCGCAGAAGCCCGATGCTGTGCTGTCAGGCATCAACCGAGGCTACAACACCGCGACGGACATCCAGTATTCCGGAACGGTCGGCGCCGCGCTGGAGGCGGCATTTCAGGGCTTCCGGGGCATTGCATTTTCCGAGCAGGATTCCGGCTGCCATGAGGTCACGGATCACTCCCTCCACGCGCTGCTGGCAGAACTGCTGGAAACCGAACTGCCGCCAGATCAGGTGCTCAATGTGAACATCCCCGGATGCAGATTAGCCGAATGCAGGGGCATCCTGCGCGATCGAACCGTTTCCCGCAGCATGTTCTACAACGACCGCTACCGGAAGATCACGGATCTGCCGGAGCACGGCATCCGTCTGGAGGTGGACGGGCTGTACAGCGAGAATGCCGAGGAGGGCACGGATATGCGTGCCGTCATCGACCGGTATATTTCCGTGGGGTATGTCAGCCGCATCCGCTGATGGCAGGGGATTATGCCTTTAAAAACAGCGTGACTGCCGTTTCGTTCTGTCCCGTGCGCATACGGATATCCCCGCCCAGCTTCCGGGCGATCAGCCTTGCTTCATACAAGCCTACGCCGTGCCCCTCGACCCCCTTGGCATTGGAGCCGCGCCAGAGACTGTTGAACACGAAATGCACCTCGCTCTCCGGGAGAGGCTTGCCGGCATTGGCGACCGTCAGAAAATGCCCCTCGTCATTCATGGTCATTGTCACGGTGATGCCCGTTCCGTCGCCGTATTTGACGGCGTTGTCCATGAGCTGCCGGAGAATCCTGCAAATGCCGTCAAAATCGCTTCGGATGATCGGATTGCCGTCGTCAGTGATATGCAGCGCAATCCGGTTCACCTTCAGGCGGTTGGCAAATTCCAGCTCCAGAAACTGCCGGAGCTCGTCCCGGTAGAACGGCTTGGAATCGGGATTGTAGTCATAGACCGCCGCTGTGGATTCATCCATGACCTTTCTGACGATTGCCTCGATCTCGTCCGCATTCTTCTCGATCATGCCGGCAAGCTCCGCATCCTTTTCGTTGATGCTGCCGTCGGGGGCATACAGCCCGGTGGAGATGGCTTCACACAGCAGCTTGATATTCGCGGCAGGTGTCTTGATGCCGTGAACGAGCGCGGTCACGAACTGCTCGCGCTCAATCGTGAAGCGCCGGATTGCCTGACGGTCGTTTTCCAGCTTATCCGAGAGCATATTCATGCCCCAGACATATCTGCCGAAAAAGCTCCCCCGTTTTACGGGGAGCTTTTCTGTCATGGAGCCCTTGGAGAGCCGTTCGGGATAGTCCGAAAGCCGGTTGAACGGCTCGATCAGACATTTGTACATGTAGGTCATGAGTCCGAGGATGAACAGCGCACAGAGCGCAAGGCAGACATTCACGACGGTGAGGAGCTCCGCATACACGGAGTCACCAAACCGGTATTCCACCGCACCGACGAGCACATCATGTGCGTGAATGCTGTATAGCTGGGTATTGCCCCCGCCCAGCCGGAACTCCGCAGCCTTGCCGAGCAGGCAGACGGTGATCTCCTCCGGGCTGTTTTCGCTGCCGTACAGGCTGTCCCATTCCGGTTTTCTGGCGAGAAAGACAGCCGACCGGAGCTCCTCCACATCGGCGGTATCGTGCTCGCCGAGATACAACTCGATCTCATGGGTGATGCGCTGTGCCACGACATTCCGTTCGCTGAACCGCTTCTCGGTCAGGCGGCGCCCCATGCTGTTAACGGCAAAAGCCGCTGCTCCGAAAAGCAGCAGCACAATTGCCATTCTTCTGAAATAGGACTTCATACGCCCTCCCCGAAACGATAGCCTACCCGGTAGACGGTCTGGATCAGAACCGGATTCTTCGGGTCATCCTCGATCTTATCCCGGAGCCAGCTGATGTACACGCTCAAAGAGGACATTTCGCTGAAGCAGTCCACGCCCCAGACCTCATTGAAGATGGTCTCCTTGCGCATCGCCTGCCCCTTGTGCTGCATGAGATACACCAGCAGATCAAATTCCTTGCCGCTGACCGCGATCTCGCTGCCGTTCTTGTAGACGCGCCGCGAACCGACATCGACTGTCAGACCGCCGGCAGAAAGGATCTGCTTTTCGGCAGCGGTATCATAGGAACGGCGCAGCAGCGCCTTGATCTTCGAGCAGAGCACGGGGATGGAAAAGGGCTTTTCCACATAATCGTCCGCCCCCGTTTCCAGTCCGAGGATCTTGCTGTCATCGTCGGTTTTGGCGCTCATCATGAGGACTGGCATATTCCGGCTTTTCCGGATCTCGCAGAGCGCTTCAAAGCCGTCCTTGCCGGGGAGCATCACATCCAGCAGCAGCAGCTTGTAGCGCTCCTGCTCCAGACGGAGAAGCCCGTCCTCTGCCGATAATGCGTGGTCTGTCGAATAGCCCTCGCGTTTGAGGAAATCTCCGATCAGCGTTCCGAGCTGCTCGTTATCCTCGATAATCAGTATATCCTTCATAATCTCCCTTTCAGAAGTGTCCGATATCGGTGAAAATCACATCGTCCGACGGTCCCTCCGGACTGGTAAAGCTGACCTGCATTTTCCCGGTGTGGTAATCCACCAGAATGATCTGGGAGGTGCCGCGCCAGCGCACATTGTCCACAGTCGGCTCATCCTCCCTGACGCCCAGATTCACCTGCTCGCAGGTGAGCGCCGTTTTCAGCTCACCGATCGTGAATTTGTCCTCTGCACCGACCCATTCGTTGTATTTGTAGAACCGCACGAAATTGTTGGAATTTCCGGTGAAGCTGTCCTGATTGCCCTCCGCGGCAAAGGAATTGACAACGCACAGGCTGTCCGGCTGATCCCAGTGAATCGCATCCAGCAGCGGGGTCTGGCTGTCGCGGAGTACGGAATAGCCCTTGCCGCTTTTCTGCAATTCGGCAACGGCATCCTCCGCGCAGAACGTCTCTTTCCCGTCAGCAAGATAGATGTGATGGCTGTACGTAAAGGATGCGCTGTTTTCCACCATGAATTCCCCGATCTCACGGGCTGTGCCGTATTCCTCGAGCGCATAGCGCAGCTCGTAGGTGTAGCATTTCCTGTTCTGGTAGGTGTACTTTGTGTCGTGGCTGCCCACATCGAGAATCGCCGCAAAGACACCGTCATCGTTGATCGCTGAAACGATGCCGTTAAATCCGAGAAAGGTGATGCCCGTGTAGGAGCGCTCTCCCTTGTTGGCATGGATCACGGCATGGAGCCGGCACATCTGGTATTCGCTGCCCAGATTCCAGTCCAGGAACCGGGATGCGATCATATCGCCGTTCTCGGTCTTTTCGCCCCACAGGGACAGGGCGGAGCATGCCGTTCCGCGCAGCGCCTCAACGATCAGATTGAAGGTGACCGCCTCCTCGTAGCTGATGTGACCGTCCTCGGCAAAGCCGTGCGTTCCGCCGGACAGCGTTTCGGCAAAGCCGAACAGCTCCTCCTGCTGATCCGGGCGCAGGGTGTGGGACAGATAGGTGATCCGCTCCTCGACCGGCGTATAATCGTCCGTCAGAGCCGGAAACGCCATCATGATATTCTCGTAGACATACGGCTCGACGATCGCGTGATAGTCAGGAAATGCCCTGATGCTCGCTTCGGCATAGGCGCTTCCCACCGCAGCGGCGGAATGATGCTGATAGTCGAGGGTGACGTCATAGTAATGCTCCATCTTCCGGATCACACATGCGCCGTCGCCGGAGGAGACGGTATCCAGACATTTGTCCGGAATGCCGGCATCCTCGTAAGCCGTCACATCCGTCCTATAGGTATCCGCCGCCGGGACAAGCGTGCTTGCAGGCTGCTGCGGCTTCTCGAAGCCCTCGTATCCGGCTGCCTGCGTGCAGCCTGTCAGAACTGCCAGCAGACCTGCCGTCAGCAGGGATATTGCTTTTCGTTTCATGATCCACCTCACCAGTCCAGCTCGTCAAGCCAGTTTTTCAGTTTGCGTTCGCGGACGGGGAGCTCATCCTCGCTCTCCATCTTCCCGAGCACCAGCTCACCGCGGATATCGCCGTCCACCAGATAGATCACGCGCTCGCTGCACGATGCAATCTTTTCGCTGTGCGTGACCATGAGGACGGAGGTGCCGGCGCGGTTGGCGTTCACGAGCTCATTCATGACCTCGAGCGATGCCTTCTGGTTGAGCGCACCGGTCGGCTCATCGGCGTACAGCATCCGGGGGGAATTGATGAGCGCACGGCAGAGACTCGCCCGCTGCAGCTGACCGCCGGACACCTCTGTCATATAGCGGTCGGCTGTCTCGATGATGCCGAGCCGCCGCATGAGCGATTCCGCATCCTTGGTGACCTCCTGCCGGGGCTTTCGCTTTGCCTGATAGCCCGGAAGGACGATATTGTCGATGATGCTGAGCTTCTTCATCATGTACATCTGCTGGAAGATGAAGCCCATTTTCGTGAGACGGAGCCGGGAAAGCTTCTTCTTGTTCAGGGCGGAGATATCCTCGCCGTCAAATATCACCTTGCCCGAGGTCATGCTGTCCATGCCGCTGATGGTGTAGAGCAGCGTGGATTTTCCGGAGCCGGACGGTCCCATGACGGAAACGAACTCGCCCTCCTCCATCGAGAAATTCACGTTTTGGAGCACGTTATTGCTCTGGCTGTCAATCACATAGGTTTTGCAGAGATTCTGCACATCCAGTATCTTACTCATTTCGGATCCTCCAGATTTCAGTCTTTTCAATGCCCTTGAGCACGATCAGCTCAACGGCTGCCACAAGTGCCGTTATGAATACAATCCAGAGCGCACACGGCACCCAGGAGCCGGTGAATTCCCAGCTTGTCAGACCCAGCAGACTGCGGACCACGACATTGTTGACGGCGGTGAGCGCCGTCGGCATCAGCACAGCCGCCAGCACCTGCGCCGCTCCGAACAGCAGCATCATTCTGAGAAACTGCCATTTCTTGATGCTCCCGTCGTCGAAGCCGCAGCTCTTGAGCATTGCCGTTTCATGCTCCTCATCCTTCATGAACAGTGTCTGGTACATCACAGTAAGGAAGGCAAGCACGCCGGCAACGACAACGATCATGACATTTCGCACAAAGGAGAACAGAATGTCATACATGCTCAGAAAATTGCCGCCGATCTGCATCCGGTCGATGTACACATCCGGGAACAGCGCCTCGATCTGCGGAAGATACGCAGCCTTTTCGGATTCGGGCGCGTCAATGCGGAAGCCTATGATATCACAGTAGTCGGTCACAGCATCCTCAAAGTCCCTGCCCATGATAACATCCACGCTGTTGATCTTGGAAAGGCGGTCTACATAGCCGGTGATGACAAATGCCTCTTTGGTCTTCTGGTGGGACAGTCTGTCCTTGCTGTACTTGTTGTACTGAAAGGTCACAGAGTCTCCGATGGCATAGCCGTTGCGCACGGCAGTGTCATGGTCGATCAGGATCTCATTGCGCAGCACCGGCGGCTGTCCGCCCTTCAGGATATGCAGCCGTTCGGACTGGACTCCGGAATACATAAGAATTGAGCAGTCGCCCTGCCCGGTGCAGAGGTTGGCATTGGTGATGAAACCAAAATCCACCTCGGCGGGGATTTGATGCTTCTGGAATTCGGCATTGATATTGCGCTCGATGATTCTTCCGTTGCCTGTATGATAGGACATTTCATCGAAAAATGCCTTGCTGTAGCGCAATCCGAAATCCGTATCGGAAATGGTATAGTATTTGTGCAGGAAATCTGTGGAGATCATCGTGTCATGCATCTGGATGCTGTACATGACTAGGAGCGAGCCTGCCGTAAAGGCGATCAGAAGCAGCGCATACCGGCGGAGCTTGGCAAAGATCTCTGCCAGCGCCAGATACAGCGGCACCGGCATTTTCCGGAGAAGTGAGAGCTGGAAACCTGCCGGATGCGCAACGCGCTCCGAGCGGTTCTCGCCGTTGATCGCATCCATGACGGAGATCCTGTCGATGCGCCGCAGCGAGAGAAAGATAAAGAGGATCACAAACACCGTGATGAGGACGGATGCAAGGAGCGGCGGCAGCAGATCCACCGCTGACAGGGTATAGACGATATTATAGTAGAAGTTCTCCATCAGGTATTTGCCGGCAAAGATTCCTGCCGCGCAGCCGACAGCGCCGCCGATGACTGCGAATGCGATGTATTTCGCCGCGAAGATCCAGCGGAAGGAAAACGAATCCGTACCGAGCGCCTTCATGATGCCCAGCTCCCGTTCCTCCTTCTTGACTGCTGAACGGATGCTGAAGCTCAGGGTGAACAGGATGATGATGAGCATGAACACCACGGCGATCATCACGAACACAAAAACGATATAGGAGACCAGTGCATTGTTGCCGAACCGGTGGCAGTCCGGGCACAGCGTGATGATCCGGTCACGAAGCCGTGTATCATCGTTCGTTTTCCGCGCCAGCGCATAGAGCTTTTCACTGATGATGGACTGTGAATCCGTGTGCAGGGCTGCCGACTGCACATAGACAAACTGCCGCTGGTACGGACTTTCCTCCAGAATTGCCGCATAGTCCGCATCGGACAGGATCAGGTTGCTCTGCCACTCCTTGGTGGGATCCTTGGCAATGACGGAAACCGTAAATGCATATTGCCGCCCCATCTGCGTGGTGATGCGGAAGGTATCGCCCGCCTTGACGCCTGTGCTGCGTGCAAACTGCCTTGTCACGGCGATGCAGCCGTTTTCAACATAGAACGGACGGTTGCTGTCGTCATAGACGAGATCCATCTCCGTCGGCTGTGCGGTGATGTAATACGAGGTGGTCATTCCCTGAAATGCGGACATATCCTTGCCCGGAAAATCAATATTGGTGGAGTCGATGGGAATCACGTTCTGCCAAGACAGCTCCGCATCCGGCATTGCCCGTTTCAGAAACGTGAGCAGATAGTTCGGACCGGTATCCAGCTCCGCTGCCTGCGGGGCATAGATGATGAACGCATCCGAAGCATTGCAGCGCTGCTGGGATACAGAAATGCCGCGGGTATTCTCGAGCTGTAACAGCCCGCCCGCCGATGCAAGCGTGGATACGATAATCATGAACAGCAGCAGGATCACATTGAGTCCCTTGCTGTCCTTCAGGTCTTTTTTTATCATTCTAAGAAACATGGTATCATCTCCCTTTCAGGTTGCTTTTATTATACAACAGGAGTTGTTAAAAAGTCCTTAAAATGAAAAAAAATTTCTGCACGCCCCCTCCTCCGCCGTCCGGCGGCACCTCCCCCGCAAGCGGGGGAGGAAGAAGGGCGGGGCTGTGCCCCGCCGCCCCTTTAGCTGCGATGCTTCGCATCGCAGCCGCTCAGGTAGAAACATTTTCTGCGTGTTCCCTCCGCCGTTAGGGTTCAACGGTCTCCCAATCCGGCATAAATTCCGTCGTTTCCTCGATGTACGGCTCCGTCACGGTGACGATATTGCTGACACGGGTATACCCCTTCAATTGCGGAATGCCGGATTCCAGATACACGGTATACTCATGCCCCGGCGTAAAACACGGCTTGTACTCCGATTTTCCTTTCGCATTCCAGCCGAGGTGCCTTTCACCGTCACACAGGATCGTCAGTACCAGATTGGTATTGTTCCCGACCGGCGTCCAGCGCAGATAGCCGTCCTCGTCATAGGTAAGCTGGTAATAGCTCGCATAGTATTCCTCGGCGGGCAGTGCCTTCTGCGGCGTCAACGTACCGCTGTCCAGCGCGTAGAGCATCCCCGAATGCGGGTAGCACATAACCTGATGCACCGAATCGGATTTTATATACGGCTTGAGCGCTTGCACATCGCTCCGGGACAACTGGCAGATATCCGTGCCCCCCGCTGTATTCAGGACATACTCTGTCGCATACGATGCTCTGGTGTGGCGTCCGCCGGAGCTGATCAGATACTTACGAGACGTGGAGCTCAGATCGGTCTCTGCATATACCTCCTCCGGGTCGGTGTGCAGATCCTGACTGACGGCAGCCAGCAGCCGCACGGCGTGGATCGTCGGGAGCCGGGAGAAGCGTTCCCCCTGCACATCCACCCGGGATGACTTCGGTGTCCAGATCAGGCTCATACCCAGAATGAAGATCAGCGAAATGACGATCACTGCGGGCTTTTCCCTGACCTGTTTTTCCTTGTACTGCCAGTGAAGAGATCGCAGATAGACGATCACCACTGCCAGCGTGATGCCGATACGCAGGATCTCCACGCCTACAAAGCGCAGCAGATAGGCGCGTGTCTGCCGCAGACCCGCCTCCCCGACCATGGTTTCGGGAAGAGCCGCAGCAACGAACAGATGCAGGGCAAGCGGAACCGCAAACAGGGAGAACGCAACAATTCCCGCAATGACCTCGGATGCAGACGGTTTCCGAAAAAATTTAGATTTCATGGTGTTTCCCTCGCTTTTCATTTCCCCGCATCCTCGGTGATCCAGTCCATCAGCACGTCCACGATGTATGCCTGCTCGTGCGCCGTCAGGATCTTTCCGGCGGGGATGTGATGCCACTTTTCCAGACAGCCCCGGCAGCAGCAAGCCGTGGCATGCTGGGCAACAAATACCGGATGCCCCCGCATCGGCGTCTGCCTGCCGTCATTCTTCGGATTCTCCGCGGACAGGCGGCTTGCCACGAAATCCTTCGCATGGCGGCGCACGGTATCCAGTCCCTTTTCGGCTAGATATGCCCTGTCCTGCGCCGAAAGATGGAACCGGCTGCGGAATTCCGACTGCCGCAGCCGCGCAGACAGCGCCCCGCGTTCCGGCAGCACATAGCGGATCGCGTCCGCCGTGCCCATGCCCGGAACATAGCTGTAGCCGGATTTTTTCGCCTGCGCATGCTGGAGCCTCCGCTCGATGTGATAGACCTTGCCGTCCTTGACAAACACCGCCCCGGTCTGCCGGAACGTAAACGGCACGCCGCAGCGGATGCACTGCCGCCGCACCTCCTGGATCCAGCGAAAATCGCATCGCCGGGCGTGCTCCCCGGACTCGCCGCCGCAGACAACATGCTCGATCTGCCCGGTCGCGAGATATGGCTCGATATGGAGCTCTCCCAGCATCGGCTCGGAAATGATTTCACGGTGCCGGATGGGGAGGTTCAGGAAGATCGGCAGGCGGTGATCCGCCCGTTCCTGATCCTCGCAGGTGCTGCTGATCGTCACATGCGCCCAGCCGTCGCCCCAGTCCGGCGGGATGCACTGCGCGAAGCGGTCGATCCGTTTGGTGATGATATGGAACTGCAGATCCTGCCGTTCACGGATCATATCCCAGCAGTCCTGCCGCCATGCATCGGCATCCTCCAGAAAGAAGTCGGATGTCATGCAGGTAAAGACGATCCCGTCCTCCGGCGTCAGCTTATACGCGCCCTGCCGGTTTTTCTTGCGCGGGAGATCATAGTCGCCCGTTTTCGTGACAACGGATGCATCCTTTCCGATGCTCTCGTCCCGTCTGTACACATAGCAATTCGCGCAGCCGGGGCTGATTTTGTGGCAGCCATGCCACGGATTCCAGATGGACATGGGCAATGCTCCTTTTCTCCATTTGCAGGCTTTCTGCTTTTTATTGATATACCAATTAACTCTTGAAAAATCGAGAAAAGTATGATATAATAGAAATATGGAAAAGGAACTGAAAGCCAACGCGCAAAAAGTTGGCGAA